>JBDLIR010000104.1:0-6395 GCA_039714815.1 Actinomycetota bacterium
GGCGATGCCGCCGACTGCCCAGGTGAGCCAGTAGTCCCATAGCCCTCTGTCGAGTACCGGACCCCAGTATGCGTTGGAGGCCACGTGCTCGGGCGCAACCTCTGCGAGGCTGTAGGCACCCAACCGCGAGAAGAACCCCGATGATCCCGGCCCATGCCCCAACAGAACGAAACCGCCGAGAACGGCGAGGCCGAGCCCGATGCCCATGAGATAGGGCGACTTGAACTTCTGTGGCGTGGCATTGTGCATTCGCAGGACCACACGCTTGACCGATCCATAGACGGCACGCGGCAGGGCGAATCGCTCATCGGGATTGAGTGGTTCACCTTCATCAGGGTGGTCGTGGTACCACTCGGCATGGTGATGCTCGACGTAGTCAGCATCGACTTCGCCTGTGACCATGCTCACCAGCGCCGGCCGCTCTTCCGTTATGAGGGCAGCCATCGAGAAGTGCACGAAGAAGAACGCGATCACGACCCCGACGGCGATGAGGTGGATCAAGACCAGCGCACGGCTCAGGTTGCCTCCACCCGTCCCGAACCACATGAGCAAGCCGGAGGCTCCGATGATCACCGAGCCGAACAGCACGACGACGCCGAACGCTTTCTGTCCGGCGTTGTACGCCCCCTGGTCAGGCAGAGGTGTGGACGGATCGATCTCGGCTTTGGGCCTTGCTTTGAACCATGCGAGATCGTTGCGCGTGGGAACGAGATCCCTGAGGAAGCGCATCGACAGCCCGTGGGGATCCACAAGGAACGACACAGCCAGGACTCCGATCCACGCCATCCCCACATAGACGTGGACATGGAGCAGGTTGGTTGCCCCTCCGAAGAGGCTGTTCACGGCATCGACGTAGAAGCCCGGACCGATCTGATAGCCCGAGTTGCTGATGATCGCGATGCCGCTCAACCAAAGGAACAGGAAGCTCGCTGCGTTGAACCAGTGAACGATCCGCTGTTGCAGTGGATGCTTGACGAGGTGCTTCTCAGACTGATTCTCAGACATCGTCGTCCCCTTCCTCTGTCTGGGCACCGTCTTCTGCTTGTGCCTGTTCCTCCGCCTGTTCCTCCATCGCTTCAAGCGCTACCCGTTCCTTGCGCTCGCGAAGCTTGCCGAGACCGATCATCCCTGCCATGGCGAATGCGCTCGCCACTCCCATCGCGCCTACTGCTTTGCCGGCTCCGTTGCGCCACAACATGGAGGTTGCACTCCCGTCTTCTGTCGGTGGCAACTGTTTCTGTAACAGAGCCAGATCCTCGGGGAGACCGCTGAAGCGCAGATTCGGACCGGGGTTGACGGTCGGTGATACGAGGCTGATCACCTCGTGGCCCTCGTCGATGGCGTTCACGTCGCCGACGCGGATTTCTCGCTCCTCGCCATCGATCTCGACCACTTCGTAGAAGCTTCGAGCTTCGGCGGGGCATACCTCGAAACACGCCGGCGCCTGGCCGTTGCTAACGCGTCCCTCGCACAACGTGCACTTCTGGAGAACGTTCGTTCCCTCTTCGACGTAGCGCGCATCGTAGGGGCAAGCAGGCACGCACAGACCGCAACCGATGCACAGATCCTCGTCGACGAGGACTCGCCCGTCCTTGGCCTGGAACGACGCACCAGTCGGACAAGCGTCGACACAGGGCGGGTCATCGCAGTGCATGCAGAGACTCGGCACAAATGTCGTGTTGCCAACTACGATCTCTTCGTTTTCTTCCTCGAGGAACTTGACCCAGTTGCGGGCACCGGAAGGAGCGAGGTCGTTGGCGGTGACACAGGCGACCTCGCATGCCCTGCAACCTATGCATCGAGAGATGTCGATACGGAATTCGAATGACATGGCTACGTTCCCTTCAGGCCGAGTTGGGCTGGACCAGGCGCACGAAATTCACACGCATCCCGGTTCCACCGGATAGGGGATCGACCGCGTACTTGGTCATCAATGCCGAATCGTCGACACCCTTCTTGTACGCACGGGTGAGTTGACGACTGTTGTGGCCGTAACCGTGGGTGATGTAGACCGAGTCATCGCTCATGCGATTGGTCACGTTCAACCGGACGGGCCCCTGCCGGGCTCCGTCCTGGTTGATCAGTTCCACCCACGCGTTGTCCTTGACCCCGTATGCAGCAGCGGTGGCGGGTGACACCCACACGGTGTTCTCGCTTTCACGGCCGTTGAGAACGGGAGTGTTCTGCGTCCGACCGAAGGTATGGACGGGAGACCGGCCATAGAGGAGACGGACATGCCCCGGGGGGGCGACCAGCGGCGGGTAGTACGTCGGCAGCGGCTCGTATCCCGTCGGGTCGTCACCGGCCTCGACCTTCTCGAGCCAGAGTTTCTCCAGGTCGGGCGAGTAGAGCTGTACCTTGCCGTCGCCTTCGTCGCCTCGGAAGGGCGGGAAGTTGAGGGTCGCTCCGGCGCGGTCCGATCCATCGGCTCCGAGGCCTTGGCCTTCACGGTAGATGGGGCGGCCCTCGTTGAGAACAACGAATCCCTCGCGCACGAGCTCGTCCCAATCGACGGTGCCGTCACCTTCATCGTCGGCGTTCATCTTGTCGATCGTCGCCTTGTTGAGCTCTTCGACGGAATCCCACAGCCAGTATCGCTCAAGCCCGAGTTCGGCTCCGATATCCCTTGCGATCTGGGCCTCTGCGCGACTGTCACCCACCGGCTCGACCGCCTTCTGGGAGATGGCTACAAAGGGGTCCCTGCTCTGGGTCACGACCAGGTTGTCCGTGCGCTCGATGTAAGACGCTGCAGGAAGGAGTACGTCGGCGTACCGCGTGACCTCCGTCGGGAGAACGTCAACCACAGCCAGGAACTCGAGCTTCTTCATCGCCTCGATGGTCTCGTGTTGGGCGGGCAGCGAAGTGACGAGGTTCGTCCCAACAACCACCCAGGCCTTGATGGCGCCGTCAAGTGTTGCCTGACGGATCCCATTCACGTTGACACCGACGGCGAACGGGTAGCCGGGGTCGCGGCGTTCCGCGAGCGGCGGGAACTCCGGCATCTCCGGATACACCTCTTCGATGCTCGGCAGGTGTGCCTTCTGTGGCAGGTAGTAGCCGCCTCGCGCTCCCCAGGAGCCCGAGATCGCGACCAGTATCGCCATGGCGCGGGCTCGCTGCGTGTCATCGCCGTACCAAACGACGTGGCGCCCTGGGTGCAGCGCCATGTGTGGCCCTGCCTCGCCGATCATCCGGGCCGACGCCTCGATCTCTTCCACCGAAAGCCCGGTTTCGGCCGCTGCCCACTCTGGCGTGGTCCGGGCCACGTGTTCGCTCAACTGGTCGAACCCGGACGCGAACTCACGGACGAAGTCGTGGTCGTAGAGTCCGTCACGGATCAGGATGTGGGTCCACGCAAGGAGGAGTGCGATGTCGGTGCCAGGCTTGATCTGCAGCCAGATATCGGCTCGCAGAGCCGCCGTGGACCGCCGGGGGTCCACAACGATCAGGTTGGTGCCCCGCGTGTCTGCACTGACGAGTTCCTGAACCTGGAGGTTGTGCATGTTCTCTCCGAGGTGGGAGCCGATCAGCACGAGACAATCGGTGTTCTCGATGTCGACGGGTTCCGGAGACTTCAATGTATGCCCGAAGGTCAGCTTGTAGCCCACCTCGCGAGGGGCCTTGCATTGGTCATAGGCCGGGTGGGCGTGATGGCCGGTGCCGATCGCTGCAGCCAGGTGCTCGAAGTAGCTCTCCGCTGCACCGTGGGTGAGGAACGCGACCGCGCCGGGCCCGTCCTTTTCGATGATCTCTCGTAGACGTTGGCCCATCTCGGAATTGGCCTCGTCCCAGCTCACATCTCGGTATGCGGCCTCGCCCCGCTCACCCGTGCGGATCTGCGGTTTCGTGAGGCGATCGGTGTCCTCGTGGAATCCGATGCCACCGACACCACGGGGGCAGAGCTTTCCTCGACTGAGAGGATGGTCCTGGACACCGCTGATGTGGAGCGCTTCGCCTTCGTCACCGATCTCAACATTGATGCCGCACTTCCAGAAACACACACCACAGGTTGACTTGACAGAATCCACGGCTGCTGGGGGGAAGAAGCGGGGATGATCGATGTGTGTCGTGTTGTATGCCGCCGCTGGTTGTCCGTCAAGAAGGACACCCGCTGCGACACCTGCCGACCCGACGAGACCATAAGTGAGGAACTCGCGCCTTGTCTGACCTTTGCGGCTCATGGGACTCCTGTATACACCGGTACCGGAAAGTGTAGTCGGTGACTACGGAAATCAGCATTAGTTCCGACAGGTTTCTGCAAGGCCGATTGGGAACTAATCACGTCCTACGAAGATCAACGAACAGGGACGGAGAACGAGCACTCAACAATCCCCGCGTCCTCTACGTCCTACGTTGCGAGGTTCCGAGCGAAGAACTCCACGATGTCGTCGATGTAGGGTTCGAACGGTTCCAGGTTGCTGTGGCCACCACCGGGTACGATGATGACCTCCGCTCCTCCGTGCGCCTTTGCGAGTTGGTGGAGGTTCGCGATCGGGACGACGTCGTCCTTGTCGCCGTGGACGAGGAGCAACGGGATGTCGACGGACACGACGCGTGTGCGTGGCGCGAACTCCTCGAACCGATAGCCGATGGTTCTCTGAACGGCCTCGAGGATCGCACTCACCACGGGTTTGGGAAACGGCATCTGCTCGTGCATCATCTCTCCGGGGTGAGCGAACGACGATACCGACACCGCTGCATCGATCGGCACGCCTTTGGATGCGCTGAAGATCAATGCGCCCGCGCCAACGGAGTGGCCGATGACACCGACCGCGGTCACGTCGTCATGGGTGCGAGCCCATTCGACAGCGACTTCGAGGTCTTCGGCAAAGCGAGGCATCGAGGAGAAGCTGTCGGGTTCGGACAGTCCATGGTTTCGGGCATCGACGAACAGGGCATGGAACCCGGCATCATGGATGTGGGGGGCGAGAGGGAGCATGAGTGACGAGTTGCCACCCCACCCATGGAGCACGATGATGACGGGAGCCGCGCCCTCTGCGGGAATCCACCAGGCATGCAGACGGGTGTCGTTGACGCTCTTGAATTGCACCACCTCGAAGTGGAGCCCGATGTCTGAAGGGATCACGTCGACTGGCGGCTTGGGAGGCGTGAACCCGCGCTTGAGCATGCGCGGGGCAGCCAACGCGGCGCCAGCAGCCAGGGCGAAGGGAAGCAACAGGATGTGGGCCAGGCGCGGACGAACGGTCATGCCCCAATTCTACGCCCAACATCTCCTCCGTTCTACACTTCCGGTGCACGGGCCTGTAGCTCCAACGGCAGAGCAGCGGACTTTTAATCCGAAGCGTGTGGGTTCGAGTCCCACCGGGCCCACAGAAGAAGTACCTGGCACTTGGAACTTGTTCGTCCTCCCCCAACGGCGTGGGGGAGGGCGAACAGTCGGCCCGACTTATGCGATCGTGATCGAGTGCCACGCGGCTTCGTGGTGTCTGCCTCCCCACTGGTTGGAAACCACCGCACGGTCCCAGATTCTGACGCTAACCAGGTAGCAGCACGGATCAACGTTGGCGGCCCATGGGTCCCACTCGAACGTGGTTGCCACGGGATAGCCCGTATCCGCGATGTTCCCGCTGTACGTCTTTCCAAGCGCCACGCCGTTGATGTCAACGATCGGCAGCGACACACTGCATCCGCCTATGAGCCTCACAGACATCGAGCTGAAATTGGCGTCGGAGGCCTGGAGAGTTATGAGAACGGTGTTCCCATCGCCCCGGTCGACTTCCTCGCAACATCCAAGAGGGCGCACGGTTCCATCAGGCGACTTCAGCGCAAGACCGATGACGGGTGTCGTCGGATCTGTGTTGTCGACCTTGACCGGATACACCGGGCTCTGGAACTCGGCGAGCGCCGCGTTGCGCACCGTCAGCTTGAGGTAGTACAGGTCGTTGACAGCCGCTGGCGTTGGCCAGTCCGTCAGATAGGTCTTTCCTTCAGAGCAGAGTTGCATGTCGGCGACGTCGTACCACCCTCCAGAGGGAGACCGAGTGGTGCTGACGAGTGGGGGTAGCCAGATGCAGTCCTGGAGCGTCGTTGCAATCACTGTCCATGGGCCCCCGGGTGCGGTCGCCCACTCGACCTTGTACTGCGTTGCTCCCGTGACGTTGAAGACACCGTTGATCTTGGTCAGTCCTCCGAACGGGTGATGCCCGATGCCCGCCCCGAAGTTGTCTGCGGGAGTGAAGGACACCGGGATGCTAGGGCCCGATGCATATCCCTGACTGTCGAATTGGCCTGTCGGGATCTCACCGATCTCAGTGATCAGCGGCGGTGGAGGGCATAGGAGTTGGCACACCAGCCTGCACCGCAGAGCGCAGAGCCAGTGACACAGCTGATGGGCGTATCGGCCGATTTCGAGCTTCTTGACGAGGGTCTGGAAC
>JBDLIR010000105.1:0-6394 GCA_039714815.1 Actinomycetota bacterium
GTTCACACCGCTCGCTATCTGGTTTACTATCGCTTCAAGTGTCTTGTGTGCCATCGCCTTCTGGGCGATGCTGCGATATCGGACGAAGCTGGCTGCAGCGTATCCGGTGACGATTGCGCGGCCTAGCCGTTCGGTCAGATCTCGAGGCTGACTCCCGTTTCGCGCTCGGACACGTTCCAGAGGGTGTCTATCGCCTTGTCTCTGCCGAGCCTGCGCAGGATGGGGCGTTTCACTGGTGCCCCGCTGTTGACGAACATCGGGGCGTAGAACTCCCCACCCCTGGCGTCAGGGTCCGTGGCTGCACGCAGTTGCGGCAACGCCCCGGCGTCTGGCTTCATACCGACCCTC
Source organism: Actinomycetota bacterium (assembly GCA_039714815.1). Classification (GTDB taxonomy): domain Bacteria; phylum Actinomycetota; class Acidimicrobiia; order Spongiisociales; family UBA5794; genus JAMBLL01. Next base: position 349 of record JBDLIR010000105.1, read on the forward strand.
GCTGCGAGCCAACTCCACATCGGCGCAGACCAGCCTCCCCCGCCCTCGTCTACCGTGTTGACCTGAAGGTTGGTATGTGACAGGCCAGGGTGGGCCAGGAGGCTCCCAGCGTCGGTGCGCCGTGTCTCGAATAACTGCTGCAACCCGATCGCAAAGTGGTAGTTGGCAAGTTTCGACTGGCCGTACGCACGCCAGGGGCCGTAGCGGTCCTCGAGGTGGGGATCATCAGCATCGATGCGACGTCCCAGGTGATGCGCAGTGCTCGTGACGGTGACGACGCGGGCGCCCGGCGTGGTGGTGATCGTTGGGAGCAGGCCCGCGGTGAGCACCCAGTGTCCGAGGTGGTTGACCCCGAACTGCATCTCGAATCCGTCGGCTGTGCGCTGCTGCGGAAGCGCCATCAATCCGGCGTTGTTCACGAGGATGTGGATCGCATCGCTGCTCGAGACGATGGCTTGAACGGCCGATTGGACGGATTCGATGGAAGCGAGGTCCAGGGACACCAGCGAAATGGAGGCGTCCGGGATGTCTGCAAGGATGCTCTGGCGGGCGAACCGGGCCTTCTCTTCGCTGCGTGATGCCATTACGACGTTGGCGCCACGGCCTGCGAGTGCCTTCACCGTCTCGTATCCGAGACCTGCGTTGCCACCGGTCACGACTGCCGTTTTGCCGGTCAGATCCGGTATGTCAGATGCTGTCCATCCCATAGATCATCGCCTCTCGTTCGTTGATCGAACACGTGCCCAACGGGTACGTCGAAACGCTACACGCGTCAGCGAGGCCAACTGACGGGGACCGCCCCTCACGGGGGCCTCCATCGTCGGCTATCGTCGAAGGTGATCGGACGTCGGACGGATGAGGGATGAGGCGATGGCTGCGTATCTGATGGCAGACGTACTTCCGGGAGACATCGAGGCCTACCGGGCCAGCGGGTATCTCGAAGCGGCGGTCCGAACCGCCACCGCGTTCGGCGGGGTCTACAAGGCTCGCGGAGGTGAGCTGAAGGTCCTGGAAGGCGACTGGGAGCCCGGGCGCATGGTGATCATCGAGTTTCCGTCGATGGAGAGACTTCTCGCCTGGTATTCCAGTCCCGAGTATCAGGAGTGGGCACTGGTACGCCAACGCTTGGCACCGGACTCACGGCTCGTGGCCCTCGAGGGCTCACCCTCGTAACTGCATACCCCGGCGCGAATCGGCGTTCCGATAGCGAGCGATTGCGTGAGTGTTTGCTTCAAGGGATAATCGACCCATGGCATTCACCGTCTTGGAGACTCCGCGTCTCGAGGTCCGCAGATTTGAGGTTGGAGACCTGGCTGCCCTGGTCGAGTACAGGGTAGATCCGGCGGTCGCCCGCTATCAGGATTGGGACCAGGAATGGTCGCTGGAAGAGGCACAGGCATATCTCGAACACCCGGACGGGCAGTCTCTGGGAACGCAGGGTGAGTGGACCCAGCTGGCCGTTGTCGATCGGGCCTCGGGTCGGCTCTGTGGCGACATCGGCATCCACTTCGTCGAGGCGCAACCGTCGACCGTCGAACTCGGCGTGACCATGTCCAGCAAGTTCCAGGGTCTCGGCCTGGCAGCCGAGGCGATGCGATCGGTGTTGGCGTGGTTGTTCTCCGAATTCGACCTTCACCGGGTCTTCGCTCATGTGGACGAAAGGAACGGCCCGGCCCGGGCTCTCCTCGCCACCCTCGGGTTTCGCCAGGAGGCGGCGCTGAGAGAGGCCGATTGGTTCAAGGGCGAGTGGAGCACGCTTTGCATCTATGCCCTCCTCGCCGAGGAATGGCTTCGGCAAGCGAACGCATGACCACCGAAGACGGCGGCTGGTTCGGAGTCTGTGCCCGTTGAGGAGATCGCAAGACTCTTTGTCCCACGATCTCCCCAACTGCGGATCGTTTCAGGTCAGCCCAGGACCTCGCAGGCAAGATCTTCGGGCCAGTATTCGAACGGTTCACCACCAAACGGCTGCTGTCCTGCAACGAACTCGATCTCACCCGTCTCTGCATTGATGACCATGTGCCCGATGATGTTCAAGGCAGAACGACCTGTCACCGTCACGTAGACGGTCGGTACACCATCGGCGTTGTTCTTGATCATCACGTGATCTGGGCCTCGATCCTTCCAGACCCAGGTATCACCGGACTCATTGGTGAACACGGTGTCGGTGTGCCAGACCAACAACTCGATACTGTTCGATGTCTCAGCGAACACCCGACCTTTCATCCATCCCGACCACACCGCATCGAGATACACGCCATCGCCACAATCCCACTCGTACTCCGCGTAGAACTCTTCAACGAACAGCTTGTCCTCGTTGCCCGCGGCTGGTACCGCCATCGCAGCGGGAGCGAACACCGTCAGAACAAGCGCCGCGACGGTCACGACGACCACCCATCGTCTCATGGATTCATCCTCCTCCATTCGCATGCATGGTGCTGTTCCTCAGAACCATGCTGTCGTCCCACAGGCCCCTGGAGGTGTGAACCACCGCCTCGATGTCTGTGGCTCACCCACAATCGTATCAAGCAGCAGCCACCCCGAAAAGAGGTAAGAACTGCGCTTCTTGTTCTCGCTCTCGAGCCACATCCCCGACTGCTGTCAAGGCTTCCTCTCGAGGAGGTACTCGACGAGGGTGTCCACCTCGAGGTCGGTCAGCGGCAGCACCGGCATCACTCCCGGACCGTAACCCTGGACGGTGTAGGCGTCGGGCTCTCTGATCGATTGGCGGACGTAGTCCGAAGCGGTCATGCCCTCGACGCGTGTTGCGGCCACTTGGGGCAGACCGGTGAGGCCCGGGCCAACCGTACCACCGCTCGCGGTGAGCGAAATAGTGTGACACCCGATGCATCCCCTTGTTTGGAAAAGGGCCTGGCCGTCGGCAACCGCCGGGGCGGCGTCTCGCGGAGCGCTGTCCGTTTCGGAGCCGCTTGTCCATGTGATCACGGTCATGGCAGCGAGCACGATCACGAGAGAACCCGTGACGATGAGCCCGCGGGTGCTACCCCACACTGTCTGAGAGACCGGCCTCGGGTCGGTGACCGCGGAAGGCGATGACCTGGGCTGTGAACAGCGCGAGTGCGATCAGGGTCGCCAGGGGCAATCCAACCCGAAGAGCCTTCTCCAGGGTTGTCGCCACTGCTGAGTCCTGGCCGTCAAGAACTGTGATGGTTCCGAGTTCCTGGACGCCGAATATGCCCTGCAACACTTCCCATGACCATGAGCCGGCTTCCGGGACGGTGACTTGAGCAACATACTGGCCCGGTACGTCGGTTGGCTCTCCAGGGAAGGTCACGGCTTCACCGCTGTCGGCAGGGGTGAACGTGATCGATGTTGTCCCGATCTCGGCCTGGTTGACAGGGGTCTCGCCGTGTTGAAGAATCGTGTATCGAATGTCGTAGGTGGTGTTCGCTTCGAGTTCGGCCGGTGCGTCATCGAATACGCTGATCGCCCAGCCACCGGCTACCGCTGTCCCCACCTGAGTGAGGCTGAGTAGAACTATCGCGATGAGAATCGCAACTCTCCGTGCCATGATCTCCTCCTCGATCAGTTGATACCCCTGTTACACCGCCGGCATCGATGGGGTTCCATTGTTGTAACGGAACCGGGAAGTAGTGTGCGGTGTATTGGGGATGAGGAGTGTCCGTGAAGGACCCTGGCCTGGATGAACAGGAACTGATAGTGAGGTCGCGTGATGGTGATACCCGCGCTTTCGAAGAGCTTGTGCGGCTCCACCAGGGAATCGCCATGAGGGTCGCGTATCTGGTGACGCGTAATCCGCACGATGCCGAGGATGTGACCCAGGATGCGTTTGTCAAGGCATATCGATCTCTGAAGAGTTTCAAGCTCGACGCTCCGTTCCGTCCGTGGCTACTGGCGATCGTCCGCAACGTCGCGCTCAACAGGGTCAGGAGTCGTAAGCGGCGCGATCGCCTCACCGTTCGAACCGCAACCGACCGGGCGTCGGACGATACGGCCCCATCTCCCGAGACGGCCGTCATCACCCGGGACCAACACGATCGGCTGCTCGCCGCCATCGATCAGTTACCTGATCGGTACCGGGAGATCATCTCGCATCGATACCTGCTCGATCTCTCGGAGAGAGAGACCTCCGAGATCCTCTCGATTCCCGCAGGGACCGTCAAGTCGAGAACCGCCAGAGCCCTCGACCGGCTCAGAGCCAACCTCGACATATCCAGAGACGAGCTGACATGACAGACAACTCCCACCTGGAACGAGCGCTTTCGGAGCTGGCGGACAGCATCGAGTGGCCCGATGCGTCTTCGCACGCCCCGACTCGTGTCACCGCACGAATCGAAGGTGAACGGGATCGGAAGTGGCGCCCCATCTGGAGACGTGTCTCTATCGGCCTGGGCGTCGCAATGGTATTCATTTCAGTGTTGGTCTTCTCCCCGTTGGCTCGCCAGGCGGTCGCCGATCTGCTCAGTGCAACGGGAATCCGGATCGACTTCACCTCCGATCCTCCTCCGACTACCGGGGCTGGCCTGACCCTCGGGGAGGAAGTCGACCTCGTAGATGTCGTTCAGCAGGTCGACTTCGTCCTGCGACAACCACAGGGGGATGAACCCGGCCCGCCGAGCGCGGTCTATCTCGACGTAGACGGTCAGGTCACCATGGTGTGGGAAGGCGACCAGACGCTGCCTGCAGCCGGCGACACCGGCGTGGCTCTCCTGCTGTCCCAGTCAAAAGCCAGCGACGGTTCCGCCCTGGCCTACAAGGGCATCAGCCCCGATACGCAGGTCCAGACCGTCACCATTGAGGGGGTTCCTGCTCTCTGGATCGAAGGAACACCTCACACGATCACCCTGCTCGACGCCCGGGGACAGCCTCTCGCCCTGAGCACGCGATTGGCCGCCAACGTCCTCCTGTGGGAGGCCAACGGGATCAACCACCGGATCGAGACCACAGGCGACCTATCCACCGTTCTTGCCATCGTCGATTCACTCGCGCCCGTGCCATGATTCAGGAACCCGAACCGCTCAGCCTCGCAGTGGCGATTAGGGCCGGTGCTGGGAAGCTGACCCTGCCCTCGGCGTCGGTGAACCGGTGCAACTCCTCACGTGCCTCGCGCAGGAGCAGCTCGAACTGATCGTCATCCATCTGGTTTGCGAGGGTCCAACCCCGGATATCCGTGTGGACCCACGCATCGATCGAATCGAACCTGGCCACACCTTCGTGCCGCGTCACGTCCACATCGGGAAATGCGCTGGAGAGAAGGCCGTGCAGTTCTTGAGGATCCCCGAGAACATACGGCGCTTCGAGAGCACGAGCCGCCTGTTCGCCGAACAGGCGACCGAGCAGACTCACCATTGCGGCATAGCCAGGCGTCTCTTCGAGCGACGCCCATGTCGCAATGGCCGCTGTGCCACGACGAGCGAGCACACGCGCCATCTCGGCGACGGCGGCATCGCGATCCACGAAGAACATGAGGGCGAACTGGCTGACTACCCGTTCGAACGAGCCCTCGTCGTGCGGGATGTTCTCAGCGACTCCCATCTCCCACTGGATCGACGGATCCGCGTGTCGGGCGACTGCGAGCATGCCTTCGTTTGGATCGAGCCCCACCACCTGGCCGACCTCGCCAGCGCGCCGTTGCGCAGCCCTCGCCAGGACGCCCGTCCCACATCCGATGTCGAGGACACGGTCGCCGCGGCCCGCCTCCGCTGCGTCAAGGACCTGTTCGGGCCACTGGTCGAATAGCGCTGGGAGAAAGAACTCCTCATACACCTCTGCTGCTGTGGCTGCCACCTGGCCGCGGTCGTTGTCCGTCATGCTGGCAATGGTCACACTTGCACGGTCGTGTGCATAGCGCGAATATAGAACTTCACCCTCAAGCATGAGATGACTGGAGCGATCAGTGGGAACGTACCGACAGTACTGTCCGATCGCTCGAGCATCGGAGATCCTCGCAGAGCGGTGGACGCCCCTCGTCATCCGGAACCTCATGTTCGGTGCCGAAACGTTCACCGAACTAGCCCGCGGCGTGCCAGCGATGTCGCGATCGATGCTAATCAAACGGCTCGGC
>JBDLIR010000106.1:0-6320 GCA_039714815.1 Actinomycetota bacterium
CGTCGTCAGTCGGGAGGGGGGATCGTGACGTCGCGGTCCATGAGCACGCCCTTGATCTGACCTATCTGCGCTTTGATCCGGGGCAGGCCCATTGCATCATCGATCCCCTTGTTGATCTCGACGCCACCGAGGTTCCCCATGTTCGATACGCCTCCCGTGCCTGCCTGGACCACAAGATCGATGCGTTGCTTTTCGATCTGCTTCATCCGGTCACGCAGGGCGCGCAACTCATCGAGCAGTTCGTCGTCGAACTTGTCCTCATAGACCGGATAGGAGAATTCCCTGGCCTGCTTGCGAAGGTCATCCTGGAGGGTCCGCAGCTTCCACCTCTCCGCAAACGCATCGTCGGGGAGCGCGATCAATCGATCCTGGACCTCCGCAAGCTGTCGTGCGATCTCGGATGGTGACGTCATGGACCCACGCTAGCGCAGGAACCCCGGGTTCAGGGCGTTACGACTTGAGTTTGGCGAAGCCTGATTCCATCGCATCGACGAGGGCATCGATCTCTTCGGTGCCCATCGGTGTCGAGATCGTGGCCGAGCAGGTGTTGATCATGATGAAGCCCGCGTCCTCGAGATGGCGGAGCAGCGCTTTGAGTTGACGCTTCTCCTTCTCATCTGCGAACGCTTCCCTGTAGTCGCGGGGCGGACGCTCCTTGAGATGCACCCTGAACATGGAACCACCGCCGGTAACGCATGCGTCGATTCCTGTGCGCCCGATGGCTTCCTCGATGCCTTCCATCGCCCGAGTTGCCAGGGCATTGACCGACGCGACTGCCTCGTGATCGAAGAGTTCCATCGCGGTGAGCCCGGCAGTCATCGTCACCGGGTTTGCGGAGAACGTCCCCGAGTGGGGAAACAGCACGCGCTCGGCAAGCGGGTTCATGACTTCCATGACGTCTCTCGAACCGGCGACCGCACCCGCAGGGAACCCTCCCCCAATCAGTTTCCCCAACGCGGTCAGGTCCGGGCGATCCTCGTACCACGTTTGCGCACCGCCGTACTCAGAGCGGAACGTGATCACCTCGTCGAAAACGAGGAGCGCTCCATCTCGCTCGGTCCACTCCCTGAGCGCTGAGACGAATTCCGGCTCGGCTGGAGAGAGCCCGACCCTGTGCGGCATCGGGTCAACGAGCACGCACGCAAGCTGATGCTTGTACTCATCGAGCAATGCAATGGCACCATCAGGGTCGTTGAACGGGATGACGACGACGTCGTTGAGAACCCCTGTGGGTGTTCCATGTGCGACAGGTACACCCTTGGGCTGAGAGTTGCTTCCCCAGTTGGTGGGGTCTGCCGTCTGGCTGACCTCGACGTAGTCGTACTGGCCGTGATAGGCACCTTCGACCTTTGCGATCTTCGACCGGCCCGTGTACGCCCTCGATGCTTTCACCGCGGCCATCACCGCCTCGGTCCCTGAGTTGACGAATCGCAGCATCTCGAAGGATTCGCTCCGGCCGCACATGTGCTCGGCGAAGCGGATCTCGACCTCTGTTGCCAGGGTGAACGCCGTCCCACGTTGGATCTGGGCGGTAACCGCTTCGATGATCTGCGGGGAAGCGTGGCCGTGGATGAGCGCCGCCATGTTGTTGGCGAAGTCGATACGCTCGACACCCTCTACGTCGATCACACGACATCCTGACGCATGGTCGACATACAAAGGATGCGGAATGCCGACAACGGTGTTACGACTCACACCGCCAGGCAGAACTCGTTTCGCCCGCTCGTACAGCGACTCGCTCAAGGTCGTGCGTACCTCAGATGTCATCGCCGATCCCCTTTCTCAGGGCTGTATGGGCAGAAGTGGCGCGCCGGTGCGTTGTGCGACGTAGTCGAAGTCAACGCCTGGTGCGAGTTCAACGAGTTGGAAACCTGCATCGGTGACGTCTACGACCGCAAGATCGGTGTAGATGCGGTTGACGATCCGGCGCCCGGTCAGGGGGTAGCTGCAGCTCTCAACGAGTTTCGGCTTACCGTCACGAGTCGTGTGCTGGGTGATGACGAAGATCGTCTTCACGCCCGCAACGAGATCCATCGCCCCACCGACCGCGGGGATGGCATCTGTCCCACCCGTCGACCAGTTCGCCAGGTCTCCGTCCTGTGACACCTGCAGGGCACCGAGCACACACAGGTCGATGTGTCCGCCCCTGATCATGACGAAGCTGTCGGCGTGGTGGAAGAAGGCTGCGCCCGGCACGGTAGTGACCCTGCGCTTCCCTGCGTTGATCAGCTCGGGTTCGCCTTCGCCCTCACGCGGCGATGGCCCCATACCGAGAAGGCCGTTCTCCGTGTGGTAGATCACCTCTCGACCCGCAGGCACGTATGCAGCGACACGTTCCGGGATTCCGATCCCCAGGTTGACGTACGATCCGTCGGGGATGTCGATGGCGGCACGCTCGGCCATCTCCTCTCGCGTACGCCCGACCACTGTTGTCCTGTCCGTCATGGGTACGACACCCCCCTGGCGACGAGTTCCGATTCGTAGGCGGGGTCAGCCACGACGACCACCCGATCGACGAATATTCCGGGGGTGATGACGATCTCAGGATCGATGCCTCCGGGTTCGACGAGGTCGGCGCTCTGGACGATCGTGGTAACGGCTGCGGTCGCCATGACCGGGCTGAAATTCCTGGCCGTCTTGTTGTACACGAGGTTCCCATAGCGGTCGGCCGCAAGACACTTCACGAGCGCGAAGTCAGCCGTGAGGCCGTATTCGAGGACGTAGTCGGTTTCGGCGAACGTCCTCACTTCCTTCCCCTCGGCGAGAGGCGTACCAGCCGACGTCGCCGTATAGAACGCGGGGATCCCTGCGCCACCGGCGCGTATCCGTTCAGCGAGTGTCCCCTGTGGAACGAGTTCGAGTTCGATGCGGCCGCTGCGATACAGCTCGGGGAACACGGTCGAATTCGCCGTGCGCGGATACGAGCAGATCATCTTCGCCACCCTGCCGGCCTTGATGAGGGCCGCAAGGCCGACCTCGCCGCTGCCGGTGTTGTTGTTCACCACTGTGAGATCGGTTGCACCCTGGTCTATCAAGGCGTGAAGCAGTTCGATCGGGCTTCCAGCCTCGCCGAACCCGCCGACCATCACGGTTGCACCGTCGAAGATGTCGGCAACAGCTTCGCTTGGACTCCCTACCGTCTTGTCGATCATCGCGATACCACCGCGTCAAGAATCGAGGACATCGATCATGCCCCGCCGGCTGCCCCGATACTCACGGGAACTTCCTTCCGAACTGCGTCGACGCGCGTGTACTCGAAGAGTCCTGCCTCGTCGAAGATGACCCTGTCGGCATAGTCATCGAACCAGATCGCATCCGGATTGCGCCCGACGATGCACACCTTGCCTCGATCCGGTGCATCTGCCGCGCTCCGCAAGACCTTGAAGATCAGGACACCGTTCTCAGACAGCGGCACGCCGGGAATCGGCTCGTCGGTCACGGCCGCAACCTCGGTCTTCCCCTTGTAGTGCGTGATCGACAGCCTGGCGTGCGTCTCAACTCCAGAGAGCCCCTTCTGCGACTCGTTGAGGATGTGCCATGCCGTCTCGATGGGAACGTTGAAGGCCTTGTACGCAACGATGTCTCTTCCGCAGAAGAAGTAGTGGTTCCCAACCCCGACCCGGTACAGCGACCGTTGCATGATCCGCAGGGCATCGGGGTCGTCGTTGATACCCTTGATGATCGGAGCCTGGTTCTCGACGTTGAGCCACCCGCGTGAAACGACCGCGTCCATCGCACGTCGTGTGTCCCCGATCCACTCGAGCGTGCCGTTGTCGTTCTCGATGTAGTTCCCGTCGCCATCCTTGGCGAGGATCTCATCCGGGTGGTTGAAGTGAACCATCAGCCGGAACCCGACCTCAGGGTACGCCTCGTGGAATGCATCGAGCATCGACAAGAACGCATCATCGAATCTCTTGGGATAGAACGCCATCTCCTTCGTTCCAAGCCGGATCGACTCGACACCGGCCTCAGCGAGAGCGGACAGCCACGCCGCGATCTTGGTGTTGGGCAGGACCATCGGGTCGCCACCGGAGAGGAGGATCTCGCGTAGCTTCTCGCGACCGGTCTCCGGGTGGGTGCCGCCGTTGGCTGCGACGACCGCGTTGTGCGCACGGATGTAGTCCGTGACCTCCTGAACCTGGGCAAGTCCCTTCTTCGCCACCGTGCCGTTCTGGCGCTCGATGTCCTTGCGGCTGATGAGTTCTTCGCGGTAGCAGAACCGGCAGTGCGCAGAGCATGTTGAGATGACGTACATCAAGCCCATCTCGTACTTGTGGAGCAACCCCTCTACCGGGCTGTAGTCCATCTGAAATCCGGGGTCTTCCGAGCCCTGGAGGTTGAGCGTCTCATCGGGGCTCGCCTTGATCAGCCGCTGAAGCGACTTCGAGTTCTTCGCGAGTTCGAAGTAGTGGCGTGTCATCTTGACAGGCATCCGTTGTTCAACGTCACGGTCGGTGCCGCGGATCGCGAGCAGGTCGGAGATCTCCTTCGCCGAGTAGAAGTCCTTCATGTCATCGGGTGCCCTGTCCTCGAAGAACGGGGAGAGACCGTTGATGATCTCGCGGTCGTACTTCGGGTTCTCGACCGTGTCGAGGAACGCTTGTTCCCGTGCTGTCGGGATGTACTTCGTTCGTGTGGACACTTTCGGCCTCGCTTCTCGTCGGAGCATCGATGACAGGATGTAACGAAATGATACCTATCTTGTGGTACTGTAACATAATGCACATGGATTTGGAAGATATTCCGACAGGTGATCTGATCGCTGCGGCACGGGATCGTTTGACCCCCACGGACACGAGGATCGCCGAAGCGGTCATGGCAGACGAAACACTGCTCGCCTTCGGAACGGTCTCCGACCTCGCAGACAGGGTCGGTACCAGCAGACCCTCGATCGTGCGGTTCGCTCACCGGCTCGGTTTCGACGGGTACACCGAACTCCAACGCTATGTGCGAAGCGGCCTCACGCAGCGCCTGGCACGCCCGAGCGTGCGGATCCGTCACGACGATCCAACGCTGACCGCTGCACGCCTCGGGCTCGAAGACGCGATCGCATCCGTATTCGAGGCGACGAGTGGCGATGAGATGGCCGCTCTCTCACGCCCGATCGTCAATGCGGAGACCGTGTGGATCGTCTCCGGCGAGACGTCCCGCGCCGGTGCGTACGCCTTCTACAGCGGCATCTCGATCGTGCGGCCGCGGGTTCACTTCGTGCAGGGCCACACGATGGGGACCGATCTGTCGAGTGCCGGTACCAACGACGCCGCGGTCGTGTTCGATTTCTCCCGCTACCGAACCGAGGCCTTCAAGGCTGCCAGGATCCTCTCGGACCTCGGAGTCGCCATCGTCGCCATCACCGACGGCCCGCTCTCCCCTCTCGTGTCTCTCACCGACACGTGGTGTGAGATCCGCATCCCGGGTGTCGGGCCGTTCGACAGTTCGGTTCCCGCCGTGGCGATCGCCGAACTGCTCGTCGCCCGGGTCGCTGCCGATCTTCACAACGAGGCAACCGACCGCATCGACCGCATCGAGGATCTCTGGGAGTCGAGCGGGACGTTCCTCTAGGCGACGAGCACGGCGGGGCGCCAACCCCTCACGGCGGACACGAGCGCGACGGCATCGGCGTTGAGGGCTTCAGGAACCGACACGGACCGTTCGGTCAGCGTGCCGTCTTCGATCAGGTGCGCACGCATCACCCCGCCAAGGAGCCCATCGGACACCGGTGGAGTCACCCATTGGTCCTCTATCCGGAAGGCGACGTTCGCGATCGAAGACTCCGTGATCCTCCCGAGACGGTTCACCATCAGGACATCGTCACCTTCGGGATGTCTGCCGACGCGTGCTGAGATAGCCCTCCGATCCGTGGTCTTGTGGTAGAGACGAGAGTTAGAGTCGTCGATCGGTTCGGTATCGATCGACAACGTGACCGGGTCGATGGCGGGCCCCGGCCCTCCCGCCCACCGTCTTGGCGCAACCTCGGTCGAGATATCGACATCACCGTCCGCACCGCAAACGATCCGTACCTTTGACGGGCCGTCGAGCGTGGACTCGAGATCGGAAAGCATGCGCTGCAGCATTGCGCGGTCGAAGGCGAAACTCCAATACGCTGCGCTCGCTTCGAGCCTCTCCAGGTGATCATCGAGCCATCGCCAACCGTCGTCCCACCGGATCGACTCGGTCAGGGCCATCGGTGACACATCGAACCGCAACACTTCGAACTTCGTGACCGCCTCATGGAACTCGTGGTCTACCGTTGAATCCCACGTGACGCCGCCTCCAACGCCGTAGCGCGCAACACCCTCTGCATCATCGATCTCCACGGT
>JBDLIR010000107.1:0-6303 GCA_039714815.1 Actinomycetota bacterium
ACGTCGTGAGGCGTCGAGACCTGGTGTCGCTCGAGGACATCGCCTACAACACGGCCGATGTCGAGGAAGCCGATCTTGCCGTCGAGGAAGGCAGCGACCGCCACCTCGTCGCCTGCATTGAGCGCCGCAGTCGCGGTCCCACCCGCACGGCCGGCCTCGTACCCGAGCGCAAGGCAGCTGAAAACATCGAGATCGGGTTCGAAGAACGTCAGAGCTTGGCCGGCGACCGAGAAGGGTGCATGATCTGTCGCGGAACGCTCGGGGTAGGTGATGGCGTACTGGATCGGCTTCTTCATGTCGGGGATCCCGACCTCAGCCTTGACGACTCCGTCGGTGAACTCCACGAACGAGTGCACGAACGACTGCGGGTGGACGACGACGTCGATCTCGTCGTACGAGACACCGAACAGGTAATGGGCCTCGATCACCTCAAACGCCTTGTTCATCAGTGTCGCCGAATCGATGGTGATCCTCGGCCCCATATCCCACGTTGGATGGTCGAGCGCCTGTTCCACCGTGACATGGGCAAGCTCACGCGAGCTCGCACCCCTGAAGGGACCACCTGATGCTGTCAGGATCAACCTGGCAAGTGACGAGTCAGGCTCGCCTGCGAGACATTGGAAGATCGCTGAGTGTTCTGAATCGACAGGGATGAGTTCTCCGCCGCCGCTCGAAAGAGCAGCAGCGATCAGCGGTCCACCTGCTACGAGGCTCTCCTTGTTTGCGAGGGCGAGGCGATTCCCTGCGTACAGCGCAGCGAGGGAACTCCGGAGACCGGCGGCGCCCACCACACCGTTGACGACTGTTGCACCTGGAGTGGATGCGACCTCGGTGAGCGATCCGGGACCGAACCTGACGCGCGATCCCAGCCGGGACAAGAAGCGATCGCGACGCTCGCCGGGATCGGTCACGCATACGACCGTTTCGGGGTAGCGTGAAGCGATCTCGAGGAGTTCGTCAGATGCCCTCCTGCCAGCCACGGCGAACACAGGGATGTTCAGGCGATCAGCGACTTCAAGCGTCTGGCCACCGATCGATCCGGTGGCACCAAGAACGACGAGCGGTCTCAGAGAATGCCTGCCCACAAGAAGATCAGCCAGGCTGCAGGAATCACGAACAGGAGCCCATCGATCCGATCCAGGAACCCTCCATGCCCCGGGAGCACCGACCCCATGTCCTTGAGTCCGAGGGATCGTTTCGCTGCGGACATCGCGAGGTCTCCGATCGGAGCGAGGATCGCGACCGCGACTCCGAGAGCGAGACCGGATGTCAGTTCGAACGGTTCGACGAAGTGCAGGAGCGCGCCGAATACCAGGGCTATGAATATGCCAGCAACGAGACCTTCCACGGTCTTCTTCGGCGACACCCATGGAGACATCTGCGTGCGGCCGATCGCTCTACCGACGAAGAACTGCCCGATGTCCATCGCCGCAACCGTGACGACAACGCCTATGACGAGCGGGCGGTACGAGTCAGAGACGACGATGAGCATCGTGTACGCACCAAGCCCGACCCACGCCATGACCGTGATCGTGAGCGCAAGGTTCCCGAGCGGGTCGACCTTGTTAGGTACGACCGCGTAGTACAGCAGGAGCATCGCGACGGCTGCGATGAACGCTATCGGTATCGCAAGCGACCCCCAGAAATAGGCGCCGACCGAGGCACCGATGATGCCAACGAACCCGAAGAGACCTATCGGTTTGTGGTCTGCACGCACGAGAGAGGTATAGAACTCCCCCGCACCCAGCACGAACACGACCAGCGCGAAGATCGCAAGGGCGGGCTGCCAGATCATCGAGGCCAGGAGGGCGATTATCAGGATGATCGCGGTGACAACGCGAGCTATCAGGTCGCCCGACGCCCTGGCACGAACCCTGCCGATGCCCTCGGCCTCAACGACGTCCTCGAAGCCAACAACGGTGTCGGTCATGCCGGGGATCGGTGCAGCGATCGGTACCTGCTCCGTGTCCTGGGCGGATGCGACTGCGATCGCTTCTGCGAGGTCGGAGTGTTCCGTCGTTGCCGTTGAAAGGTAGTCGCTCTCGGACAGGTCAAAGAGCTCGCGCGATTGCGGCGGGGTCTCGTCCGCTTCCGAGGTGTACCCACCATACGGGGCGATCGGGATGACGTCGATGTCACCTGTGTCGTCGGAGTCATCAGAGTCGCCCTCCGCGACAGCCGGGACTTCCGGGGGACCATCATCATCGCTTGCGGGAGCGTCTCCATCGACAGCATCGATCTCCACGGTTTCGGCGTTCTGGAGGTCCTGGTCGTCGAACCGGTCGGTCTCGTCGGCTTGGTCGTCGACGCCCGACTCCTCAGCGTCCGCGGTGAGCGCTTCGATCTCGCCGGTTTCTGCGGCGGTTTCGTCGCCAGGTTCAGACGCCTGCGGCTGACGCTCTGCATCCGGCTTCACCGTCTCGGGGGGAGTTCCCTCTGTGAACGCCATCCACTCTGAGATCTCGTCGGCGTCATCAGACGCGAGTTCTTTGTACGGGTCCGTCGGATCCGTGGGGGGTCCTGGCTGTTCGTCGAGCCAATCGTCGAAATCCTCGGATCCGTCCTTGGTGGTGTCGTCAGCCATGATGTTTGTACCGTACTCGAAAGTCGGCGCTCTTCACGCCACCGGCCGGAACCGCCGTGCGACGCTCAGACCTCAAGGAGTTCCTCTTCCTTGCGTGCAAGTGCCGCATCGACCGCCTCCGTGTGCTTGTCTGTAAGCACCTGGAGTTCCTTCTCAGCCCTGTGGATGTCGTCTTCTGAAACATCCTCGGCCTCGATCGCGTCCTTGGCGTGTCTGCGGACGTTGCGGATCGCGATCCGCCCCTCCTCGGCAAGGGATCGAACCACCTTGATCAGGTCGTGTCTGCGCTCCTCGGTGAGTGAAGGGAAGGCAAGGCGGATGATGTTCCCATCATTGGATGGGTTCAGACCGAGGTCCGCCTGCTGGATGCCCCGCTCGATCGCCGGGATCGATGTCTTGTCGAACGGTTGCACGATCAGCATCCGCGCTTCGGGGACGGTGAATCCTGCGAGTTGCTGGAGAGGGGTTTGGGTGCCGTAGTAGTCGACGGTGACCCGGCTCAGCAGGCCTGGGTTGGCACGGCCCGTCCGGATGCCGCCGAATTCGCCGATCGTGTGCTGGACGGCCTGGTCCATCTTGTCTTGTGCCTCTTTGAGCAGTTCATTGATCACAGTTGCCTCCCGGCATCGACCAGCGTTCCGACAGGCTCTCCCCGCACGGCTCGAGAGATGTTGCCCTCCACTGCCATGTTGAAGACCCTGATCGGCAAAGCGTTTTCCATGCACATCGTAATCGCCGTTGTGTCCATGACACCGAGTTGCTCTGAGATCGCGTGCATGTAGGTGAGTTCGCTGAACAGCTTTGCGCCAGGATCTTTCGCCGGGTCGGCTGAATACACACCGTCGACGTTCCTCTTCGCCATCAGCACCGCGTCCGCACCGATCTCCGCGGCACGAAGCGCCGCAGCGGTGTCGGTCGTGAAGAACGGGTTGCCCGTTCCCCCGGCGAACACGACGATCCTGCCCTTTTCGAGGTGCCGTATCGCCCGGAGCCGGATGTAGGGTTCTGCAACCTCCTGGATCGTGATCGCGGTTTGGACTCTGCATTCACTGCCGGCACGCTCGAGTGCGTCCCTCAGTGCAACCGCGTTGATCACCGTGGCGAGCATCCCCATGTAGTCCGCGTTGGCACGATCCATCTCGCTCGCAGCTTCCGAGATCCCTCGGAAGATGTTTCCCCCGCCGACGACGATCGCGACTTCGTATCCCTGATCTGCCACGGATGAGATCTCCGCGGCGACAGCGTCGACGGTCAACGGGTCGATCCCGTACCCCAGTTCGGCATCTGCAAAAGCCTCACCTGACAGTTTGAGAACGACCCGTCGCGTCGACATCAGATCAACCAGCCCCGATCTCTACCCTCGCCATGGATGAGATGGAGATGTTCTCCCCCATCCGGATAGCGAGTTGCTGGACCATGTCACCCACTGTTCCTTCGAACCGTTCCGAACGCACGAACACCTGATCCTCGAGGACGTTCTCCTTGTAGAACGAGTTGAGGCGTCCGTCAACGATCCGTTCGATGATGTTGTCCGGCTTGCCCTCGTTGCGGGCTTCCGCAGCGATCAGCTCCATCTCTTTGGTGACGACATCCATCGGCACCTCGTCACGGCGGACCCACGACGGCTTGGCTGCCGCAGAGTGCATGGCGATGTCGTTCGCTGCGGAGATGAAGTCGGCGCTCTTGGCCACAAAATCCGTCTCGGATGCGAGTCCGATCAGCACGCCGATGACAGGCCTTCCAGCCTGGTTGTGCATGTAGACGCCAACGACGCCTTCGCCCTGTTCGCGGCCCGAGCGCTTGGCAACTTTCGCGATGCCCATCTCGCGCAGATAGTCCGCGGCTTTGTCCTGGTCTCCGCCTGTCGCCTCGAGAGCCTTCTTGGAATCCATCATTCCGGCACCGGTCGACTTGCGGAGTGTCTGAACATCTTTCGCTGTGAAGTCAGCCATCGCTATGCCTTTTCCTTGCCGTCGAGTCGTGGTTCCTTTGCGTCCTTGCGTTTCGCCTGGGCGATCTCCTTGCCTTCAACAGATGCCTGTGCGATCGCACCTGCGATGAGCTGCGCTGCACGGATGGCGTCGTCGTTTCCTGGTATCACGTAGTCGACGAGATCCGGGTCACAGTTGGTGTCGACGAGGGCGATGACAGGGATGTTGAGCCTGTTGGCCTCAGCCACTGCGATGTGCTCAGCGTTGACGTCGAGGATGAACACGATATCTGGTGCCTTGCGAAGGTCGCGCACACCACCGAGGACGGCCTGGAGCTTGACGAGTTCACGACGCAGACGGATCCTCTCCTTCTTGGGGAGGGACTCCATCTCACCACTGGTCTCCATCTGCTCGAGTTCGAGCATGTAGAGGATCCGCTTGTGGATCGTCTGGAAGTTGGTGAGCATTCCGCCAAGCCAGCGGTGATTGACATATGGCATGTCTGCTTTGGTGGCGGCTTCCTCGATAGCGGCCTGCGCCTGCTTCTTGGTACCGACGAACAGAACGACGCCGCCTTGCGCGACCGTGTCCTTGACCGTCTTGTACGCCTCATCAGTTGCCTCGAGGGTCTGACGAAGGTCGAGGATGTGGATCCCGTTGCGTTCCGAGAAAATGAACGGACGCATCTTCGGGTTCCACCGGGAGGTCTGGTGACCAAAGTGGACGCCGGCTTCGAGAAGCTGGCGCATGGCTACTGCTGCCATGATGATTCTCCTTGATTCGGGTTGTTTCTTCCGCCCACCCTTTGAGCCCCGAACACCTGCTCGCGCAGACGCACCACACGGGATTGCAGTGGACGTGTGTGATGCCGGGAGTGTACCTGACGGCCCTGCGTATGTACTTGCAGACGTGCGATACCGTCGTTGCTAGGCCCGCGGATGGCTCCGCTCGTAGGTTTCCGCCATGTGTTTCCGTGTCACTGCCGTATACACCTGGGTCGTGGCGAGTTCCGCATGGCCGAGAAGATCCTGAACCGAGCGCAGGTCTGCACCGTTCTCGAGCAGATGCGTTGCATACGAATGACGGAGGGCATGGGGGAACGACCCGATCCGTGCGCGCACCACCCTGCGAACGCCACGCTGGTCGAGAGCGCCGCCACGCACGCCGATCCAGAGCGCGTCGCCGATGTCTTCGCTGACCAGCAGCGGCCTCCCAGACGACAGGTACCTTTCGACCGCCTTCATCGCCTGGCCAGGGATCGGCACGGTCCGGTCCTTCGATCCTTTCCCCCGTACGCGGACGAATGCCCCGGATGTGACGGCCGAAACGGTGAGAGCTGCAAGCTCGGAGACACGCAGACCGGTGCCATACAGCATCTCGAGAAGTGCGCGGTCGCGCAGGCCTACCGGGTCGTCCCCGTCGATCTGGTCGAGAACATCCGAGAGCGCTCCCTGGGGTATCGCCCTGGGAAGCGAACCCGGGATCTTGGGTTGTTTCACGCCCTCTGCGGGGTTGGCCTCTATGAACCCTCTCCTGGCCTCATCCGAAAGGAACGCCCGCACAGCCGATACTTTGCGTGCGATGGTCCTCGGGGCATATCCCCGAGTGGACAGGTTCGCTGAGAACCGTCTCACGAGCTTGCGGTCGATGTCGTGGACATCGGTGACGCCGTAGCGCCCGCTGAACTCGCTAAAGCCGTCGAGGTCGCGCCGATAGGCCTCGACGGTGTTGGGAGAGAGTCCGCGCACATCGCGCGCATGCGACAGGTACCTGTCGACGTGTGACGAG
>JBDLIR010000108.1:0-6267 GCA_039714815.1 Actinomycetota bacterium
GGACACGAGCCCGTCCGCCTCCAGTTTGTCTACCGACTCGACGATGGATTGCGTGACCGCAAGGTCGTTCGATGCCGATGGGCCGACGATCGCAACCCTGAAGTCGCCATCGGCTGTCCCTGCGTCGTCGCCGCTGCTGCATGCTGCGGCGATGAGCGCTATCACGGCGAGCAAGATCGCCATCTTGGTGGTTGTCTTCTTCAATGTTCCTCCTTCTCGGTGGGCCGCAAGCGGCCCTTACTTACCTCTCGTGAACGGTTTGGTCAACGCCGCAGGCGCCTTGAAGCGTCTGGCAGCGAAAACCAAAACCAGGATCGTGATTATCGCGGGAGCCATCGCTGCGAGATTGGAGAGATCTCGCGGGATGATCCCGAGCGTCTTGAATTCCAGAACCAATGCGTTGATGAACCCGAAGAGAAGTGCTCCGGCCATGACCCCGGCCGGCCTCCAAGCCCCGAAGTAGACGAGCGCGATAGCGATGAATCCCGCACCGTTCGTGAGGTTCTGCTGGAAGATGCCGAGCGATATTGCGAGCACCCCGCCTGCGGCCCCTGCCAGAGTGCCGCCGATCAGCTGGGTTGCATACCGTACCCCTGCCACGCTGACGCCGAGCGTGTCCGCTGCCTCCGGGTACTCGCCCACCGCACGAATCTTCATCCCGAAGGTCGTTCGCTTGATGATGAAGGTGCTCACAGGGATCGCTGCGAATGCGAGGTACACAACGAGGCTGTGCTGGAAGAACATCTCACCGATGAGCGGGATCGATGCAAGGCCTGGTATCTCGACCTTTGGGAAGGTGTCGATGGGAATCGGTGTGCCGACGAGCTTCTGGAACAGGAGGTCGCTCATCCCGAGGCCGAACAGGTAGATACCGATTCCGCTGATGCCCTGCTCAGCTTTGAGCGTCACCGCTATGACCGCTGATGCGAGGCCGAGGATCAGACCGACAACGGCGCCGGCGAACAGGCCAACCCAGACGTTGCCCGATTGGAGCACCGCGTAGTAGCCGGAGAACGCACCGAGCAACATGATCCCGTCGACACCGAGGTTCAGCACGCCGCTTCGCTGGCCAAAGGCCTCACCCAGGGATGCAAGCAGCAGGGGTACAGCGAGACGGATCGCCGATGCAACAACGGCGACGAGGACGGCGGTCGTGAAGATCTCGCTGAAGATCTCGCTCACGGGCCATCTCCTGTGTTGGCCGGATCCGTTCCCGTCGGCGGCCCCTCACGCGCTGACGAAGCAACAGGTGGCTCTCCGTCCCCCTCGGCATCGGCGCCGGCGACCATGTCCCTTCCATCTTCAGCAAGCAGGCGCATGCGATAGCGATCCGCGGCGACCACGAAGATCACGACGAGGCCGTTGAGCGCAACGATGAGCGCCGATGGCACCTGGACAGCTCGCTGAAGTGCCTGTCCGCCGACGATCAACCCGCCGAACAGGAACGACGCAGGGATCGTCCACAGCGGATGCAGTCCACCGAGCAACGCAGCAACGATGCCGTTGAAGCCGGCTCCACCTGTGAACCCGAGCGTCGATCCGTCGGTGACCATGCGGTGACTCTCACTGCCGAACACAAGCACCGCCCCACCGAGTCCGGCAAGGGCGCCAGACATCGTCAGTGCGAGGGCGATCGTGCGCCGCACGGGGATGCCTGCGTATCTCGCCGCATGCTCGGATAGGCCGACAGCGCGCAACCGGAATCCCAACGGTGTCCGCCACAGCAGGTAGTACGCACCGATCGCGCACAAGACCGCAAGAAGCGGCCCGATGTGGAATCGGTCGCTGCCGAACAGCAGGGGGAGGTCAGCGGATTCGGTGAGCCGTGCGGTCTGGGGGATGCGGGTGCCACGCTCGATCTCTGCAGGGTCGATCAGCGGCCCGCGCAGTAGGTACGCCATGAGCTGGACCGCAACGATGTTCAACATGATCGTGCTCAGGATCTCGTTGACCTGGTAGTACGCCTTCAGAACACCCGGAATCCAACCCCATATCGCTCCGCCGATGATGCCTGCGATCAGCACGAGCGGGATCATCACATAGGCTGGCATCTCCGGCAGGTACAGCGCGGCCATCGTGGAGAACAGGCCGCCGAGCACGAGCTGGCCTTCTGCACCGATGTTGATGACATTCGCACGGAAGGCGATCACGATACCGATGCCGACGAACAGCAACGGGGTCGCCTTCAATGTCGTTGCGATCAGTGCATCCCCTGATCCGAACGCACCGACGAACATCTCGGCATATCCCTCGATCGGGTCTGCTCCAAGCAGGACGAGCATCACGGCACCGAATATGAGGGCTGCGAAGACTGCCAGGACAGGGATGCTGTAAGCGAGTAGACGCCTCTTGCGGTGCGATAGATCGAATGTCATTTCATCTGTTCCGTTACGCACCGCGTTGTCTGCCTGCAAGGACGATACGCCAGATTGCTCGCGTACGCGCGCTATGTCAAATCCTGAGACTTCTGCTCAGGAATGGAGTCCACCACAGGCGTCTGGCGTCGATACGGCTGATATATCGTTCGTATCAACGCCAGACGCCCGGGTACTCTTTCATCCATGACAACCTCCTTTGCGGACCTCGGGCTTCCGGACGTCCTCACCACAACGCTGTCGGCTCACGGCATTACTGAGCCCTTCCCGATCCAGGCCGCAACGATCCCTGACGTCCTCTCGAGCAGGGACGTCTCCGGACGCGCCCCGACGGGTTCAGGCAAGACGCTCGCTTTCGGTCTCCCGATACTCGCAACGGTCGCAACCGCCGCGCCGAATCGCCCACAGGCGCTTATCCTCGCCCCGACGAGGGAACTTGCAGCCCAGATCCGCCTCGACCTCGCTCCCTATGGAAAGGCGACGAACAGGCAGGTGTTCGCTGTCTTCGGCGGTGTCCGGTACACACAGCAGAGGGAGTTCCTCCGCAGGGGCATCGACGTGCTGGTCGCTACCCCTGGCAGGCTCGAGGACCTCATGGACCAGGGGGCGGTCGATCTGGGCGATGTCGGCATCGTCACCATCGATGAGGCGGACCGCATGGCGGACATGGGGTTTCTGCCCGACGTTCGACGCATCCTCGACAAGACGCGGACCGATCGTCAGACGCTCCTGTTCTCAGCGACACTCGACGGCGCGGTCGGCGTGTTGATCCGCAACTACCAGAACGACCCCGTAACCCATGAGGCAGGCACGATCGAACCCGAGACGACCGATGCTGAGCACCACTTCTGGCTCGTCGAGCGCAATCGCAAGGTGCAGCACGCAGCCGACGTCATTCGCATCGCCGACCGGTCGATCGTGTTCGCCCGGACGAGGATCGGCGTTGACAAACTGGCCAGGAAACTCTCGGGACTCGGCGTCACCGCCGTTGCGATGCACGGCGGTCTGAGCCAGAACCAGCGAAACAGGGCACTCAGGGCCTTCTCCGTGGGCGACGCCCAGGCTCTGGTCGCGACCGATGTCGCAGCGAGAGGCATCCACATCGATGCGGTCGCGTCCGTTGTCCACTTCGACCCGCCTGAAGACGCCAAAGACTACGTCCACAGGTCGGGCAGGACCGCCCGCGCCGGAGCTTCGGGCAACATCGTGAGTCTCGTGACGAGCGAACAGCGCCGGTCGGTGCGACGGATGCAGGACAAGCTCGGCATGCACGAACCGATCGGAAAACCGGAGATCGAAGCTCTCCACGAGCATCACATCGCAGCCCTCAAGCCGAGCCCTCCGCGGTCTGTCCAGCCCTCAAAGGGGACAGCAGAGGACCACAAGGGCGTCCCCCTCTCAAAGGGGACAGCAGAGGGATCCGCGGGCGGCTGGCCTGCGCCGCGTCCCGTGAGAACGCCGGACCCCACACCACCGGGTGCGAGGACGATCCATGTATCGAACCTGCCGTGGGGTGCGACCGACGAGGATCTCACGGCCCTGTTCTCCAAGCACGGAAACGTTGTGCAGGCAACGGTCATGATCGACAACCGTGGGCGGTCCAAAGGGTATGCCCTCGTGGACATGGCGAGAGCTGACGCACCGCGCGCAGCAGACGCTCTCAACGGCCACCTCATGGACGGTCGACCCATCAAGGCCCGCTTGTCCAGGAAATAGAGCACAGATTCCAGAAGCCAGATTCCAGAAGCCAGAACACAGATTCCAGAAGCCAGATTCCAGAAGCCAGACCGGAGACCGAAGACCGAAGTCGAAATGCGGCAACTGTCGACGACTCTCCCCTATCCTCACGGCGGCCGCATCGGGTGGAGGCCAGCGTCCCAACGCTTCCCCGATGGCAACGGCATTGATTCTCACCGGTTGGACCGCCTCTTCTGCCGACACCTGAACTCGCTTGCACCGTTGGCATGCGCCTCAGGCGAGACCCAGGCAGTCCAACAACACACCCCCGCGGCCACAGCCCGGGGCTCTCAGGAGAGATCATGACAACCACGTTCGCCCAACTCGGGCTCCCCCAACCCCTCGTCCAATCGCTCACGAAACGCGGTATAGAAGAGCCGTTCCCCGTGCAATCCGTGACGATCCCCGACGCACTTGCGGGCAAGGACATCTCAGGCAAGGCACCAACAGGATCCGGCAAGACGCTTGCGTTCGGCCTGCCGCTGCTCACCCGCGTTTCCAAAGCGAAGCCGCGCAAACCCAGAGCGCTCATACTCGCGCCGACACGCGAACTCGCCGAACAGATCAAGCTGGAACTCGGGTCGCTCGCCAGAGCTGCCGACCGCTCGATCATCGCCGTCTACGGAGGTGTGAGCTACGTCCCTCAGAAGAAAGCATTCCGCAATGGCGTCGACATCCTCGTCGCTACACCTGGAAGACTCGAAGACCTCATCTCCCAGGACGTCGTCGACCTGTCCTCAGCCGATATCGTCGTCGTCGACGAGGCCGACCGTATGGCGGACATGGGGTTCCTCCCGGCTGTGCGACGCATCCTCGACCAGACATCGAACCAGCGCCAGACGATGCTCTTTTCTGCAACGCTCGACGGCGACATCGCTACGTTGTCCAAGCGCTACCAGAAGAACCCGGTGCGCCACGATGCGCCATCCGTCGAGCCTGAGACCAGTGACGCACAGCACCTCTTTTGGGGTGTCGAGCACGATCAGCGCCCACAACACACGGCACAGATCGTCGAGGCATCCGGACGATCGATCGTCTTCACGAGAACCCGCCACGGCGCAGACAGGCTCGCTCGCCAGCTCGGCAAGCTCGGCGTCGGTGCTGTCGCCATGCACGGCGGTCGGTCACAGAATCAGCGGAACCGGGCCCTCAAAGAGTTCAGCTCAGGCAGGGCACAGGCTCTGATCGCAACCGATGTCGCCGCGCGCGGCATCCACATCGATGCGGTGGCATCCGTCGTCCACTTCGACCCGCCGGCCGATCACAAGGACTACCTCCACCGCTCAGGCCGCACCGCTCGTGCCGGCGCTCCCGGTACCGTTGTCAGCCTCGTCACCAAGGATCAGCGTCGCACCGTCGGTCGCATGCAGAGAGATCTCGATTTCAGAATCGACATCGAAGAGCCGTCGCTCACGCCTCTGTTCGAGACGCATTTCGACCTGCCTACCCCGCCGCCGGCGACCCGGACCCACAGCACCCCTCGATCGCACCAGCCTCGGGAGCGGTCAAGCGAGCGGCCTAGCCGCAACAGGAACTCACGCTCGAAGCCCCAAAGCGAGGTCGAGCAGCAGAGCGTCTACGTGGCGAACCTTCCCTGGTCTCACTCGAAACACGATGTGCAGCGCCTGTTCGAGCGATACGGCAAGGTCTACAAGACCTCGATCATCACGGACAAGAGAAACGGAAAGTCCAAAGGCCTCGCCTTCATCGACATGCCAAAGCCTGCGGCGAAGACCGCCATCAAGGCGCTGCACGGTTCATCGGTCAACGGCCGTCAGATCCAGGTTCGCTTCGCACAACCCCGCACGTACGGGAAGAACTAGGAACGAGAGACCAGACACCAGATGCCAGAAGACAGCTGACAGCTCACAGCTCACAGTCGACAGCAAGAAGGCGGAAGACCGTAAATCGTCAGAGCCCAGATGCCAGATGCCAGATGCCAGATGCCAGAAGACCGTAAATCGTATATCGTAAATCGTCAGAGCCCAGATGCCAGATGCCAGACACCAGATTGTCTCTTCTCCTATCTGGAAGCGAGCGCAGCGAGCGATCTGGAATCTGGTATCTGGAAGCGAGCCTGCGAGCGATCCGCGAGCGCAGCGAGCGATCTGGAATCTGAAAACGAGAAGAGGCGGGCCGCATTGCGGCCCGCCTC
>JBDLIR010000109.1:0-6256 GCA_039714815.1 Actinomycetota bacterium
ATCGCTGGCGTCCGGTCGTACTGGTGGCTCACCGCGAACCCGCCTTCGATCCCGAACATCCCGAACGCAAACGTCGCCTCAGGCCGTTTTCGGGAAAGCTCGGAGTCGGTCATGCGTGCAGATTACCCGCTGCACCCTCCATGCTGTTGGCCGTCGGCCGTCGGCCGTCGGCTGTCGGCTGTCGGCTGTGAGCTGTTGGCTGTGAGCTGTCAGCTGTAGGCTGTCGTTCCATGAAGATCGGATACCAGGGCGAGGCCCACAGTTACAGCTACCGGGCGGCCACAGAGCTGTACCCGTCAGAGGAGTACATCGGCCACAGCGGGTTCGCGGTGGCGTTCGATGCGCTCGAAAGCGGCGACATCGACCGGCTGGTCGTGCCGGTGGAGAACTCAACAACCGGATCCGTCCTTCCTGTGCTCGACCGTCTCCCCGGCAACGGCGACCACGTGATGTTCTCGATCATCGCGGAGCACCTCGTCGAGGTTCGCCACACGCTCCACGGTCTGCCCGGTGCGAAACTCGAAGAGATCCGTGAGGTGCGGTCGCACCCCCAGGCCCTCTCTCAGGCTGAACACGCCCTCCTTGCGCTGGGTGTCGAAGCTGTCCCTGCCTCCGATACCGCCGGTGCCGTCAGACAGGTAGCCGAACTCGGGGATCCGGGCGTCGCAGCGCTTGCCCCACCACGTGCGGGTGCCGCCTACGGGCTCGACGTCCTGCTCGAGGATGTGCTCGACAAGGACCACAACACCACCCGTTTCGTGGTTCTTCACGTCGGCGAACCCGAGGTCAACGAGGATGACGACAAGACCACCATCGTCGTCACGTTCTCACACACGCCGGGGTCTCTCGCCCTCGTGCTGGCCGAACTCGGTCTGCGCGGTGCGAACCTGACACGTATCGAATCGAGGCCTGCAGGCGTTGCGTGGAATTACCGGACGTTCATCGACCTCGTTCATGAGGCAGGCCCCGAAGCGCTCGAGCGGGTGCTCGATCCCCCGCCTGCCCACGCCGCAGAGCTCCTGAACCTCGGCTCCTACAGGGCTGCTGTTCGCTGAAGTTCCCCGATTGTCCCGTAGGTGAGTGCTACGGTTCCGCGCAGGGAGACAGTTGTGGCAACAAGTACAAGACGGTTCGGGACGTCCAAGCGTGAGGGCCATGACGCGTCCGAGTTCTACGGACGCAAGATGGTTGAATCCAGGGCCACTGGCGACCTTGGAGAAGTAGCGGAGCCACCCGCTCGCGTCGTCGACCAACTCTTCTGCCAGTCCGCTGAGGACATGCACCAGATCCCTGACAACTGCGTTGCGCTGATGGTGACGTCGCCGCCATACAACGTCGGCAAGGAGTACGACGACGACCTCGCCATCGAGGACTATCTCGGCCTGCTTCGCTCGGTGTTCTCTGAGACGTACCGTGTGCTCGAGCCGGGGGGCCGCATCGCCGTCAACGTCGCAAACCTCGGTCGAAAGCCCTACATCCCACTCAACCAGTACGTGGCTGCCCTCCTGACGGAGATCGGCTTCGACCTCCGGGGTGAGATCATCTGGCAGAAGGCCAAATCTGCGGGTGGATCGTGTGCATGGGGATCGTGGAGGTCCGCGAAGAACCCGACGCTTCGCGACGTCCACGAGTACATCATCGTCGCATCCAAAGGGTCGTACGCACGGATGAAGAAGGGCGAAGACACGATCACGAAGGAGGAGTTCCTCGAAGCGACCGTCTCGATCTGGGACATCCTCCCCGAGTCGGCACGCCGCGTCGGGCATCCCGCCCCATTCCCCGTCGAGCTTCCGAGACGCCTCATCGAGCTCTACACATTCGCTGGTGATCTCGTACTCGACCCCTTCGTTGGCTCCGGCACCTCTGCGGTCGCGGCAGTTGAGGCGAATCGGCGCTACGTCGGGTATGACCTGTCCCGGGAGTATCTCGAGATCGCGGAGCGGCGAATCCAGGAGGGGCGAATAGGGATCCGGCCGGTAGAAGTGTGACCATGCCCCCGATCGAACGTGCGCTGTTGCGCGTGATCCCCTTTCTCGTTGGTGGCCTGGTTGCCTCGTTGCCTTTGCTGTTGGTAACGACCGGTGATTCTCCGCTCAGCTGGTTTATCGCCCAGCTGGTGGTGCTCGTGGCGATCGGTCACGCCATGACGATCTCGCTGCTGAACCTCGGCGACGAACCGTGGTTCGAGGCCATGTCGTGGGGGCCCGCACCGCGCTCGATCGCAAGCGGAGCCGGCCTGGTCGTTCTCGTCACAGGCACGGTCGGGCTCATCACGCTGGCTTCGTCGGCGGCCCTCGGTTTCGACCCGTCGCTCCAGTTCCTCCAGCTGCTCTCGGCTCTCGATATCGCATGGGCCGGTGCGACCTTGACGATCGGGGTGTATCGCGCGTCGTCGAGGGCCTGGGCGGTCGCCTCGGGGGCTGTGCTCGGTGTCGTTTGTGTATGGTCGATCTGGAACTATCTCTCGATCGTCGGATTCGGCCCCGGCGGATCGTGGATCCTCTCAGGTGCGGATCTGGCTCGTTACGTGATCCCGTTCGATATCGCGGCAGCCGTGATGGCGATCGCCTTCTTCCTCATCGGTGTCCGCTCCCAGGTTCAAGCCACCGAGCATCCGAGCCCCCAGTCGTAAGGCATGAACATCACATCTGGCTGGTTCCCCCAGATGTAGGCAGCGTCGTCGGCGCTGAACCAGTACGCGACCGTGTCCCTGAGGAGTTCGGTGTTCGCCGGTGAGAGATTCGGCATCGTCTGTGGGGATGTGAAATCCCGGCCGTACCACTTGAACACGGATGAGAGCTGGACGCTGTTGTCGGTACGGCTGACCGAGCCCCCGCCATGGGAGATGAAGTACCGCAACTGGTCGTCCAACTGGTGATCGAGAGTCGCACCCGTGAACGGTTCCGGGCGCAGCGTCGGGCACGACGCCGACCCGCACACCAGGGCACCGTGGATTCTCGGATCCTTGAACCTCCGGATCTTCCCGTGCTCGATGTCATCGAGCGAGAGCTTCCTGCCTGCAACCGTTGCCCACGGCGCCGAGAACGCACCGGGCACCCGCAGAACGGATCCCACGTTCCCATCGAATGCGACGCCTGCAGCCCGCAGTGCTCCTGCGTTGTACAGGTTCATCCAGAAAGCGAGGGCCTCGGCCCCGCTGAGCTCATCGGGATCTATGGACGTCATGGAGTCTCGATAGCCCTCGAGCGCGCCAGCTCTCTCCGTCAGCGCGGCGATGCCCGAGCCGACAAATGCATCGAGCACGCCTGCGAGTTCGCTGTGATCGACGGTGATCGTGCTCAGGTGATCCGGTTCCGGAGCAGGCAGTCGCCGTGCACGGACCATGCTCCAGGCGGCTCCTACGGGGTTCGGTCCAGAATCCATGGTGAGCACAACTGCCGGCTCACCGGATGTGTTCCCGATCAGTGGGAGTCGCGGGTCGGTACGAGCCGCTCCATCTCGTCGGTGGCGTCATCGCTCGGCGTCTTGACGAGCCACAGGATCAAAGCTCCGACGATGCCTGCAATACCCGACCCGATGAAGATGCCGAGTTTCGCCTCGTTCGCAAACAGTTCTTGCCGGAAGGCGAGTTCGGTGACGAACAACGACACGGTGAATCCGATGCCGGCGAGTGAGCCGAGGCCGACGATCGTGGCCAACGAGGTTCTCTTCGGCAGGACACCCATCTTCAGTTTCAAACCTATCCAGGTGGCCGCGGCGATGCCGATCGGTTTCCCGACCATCAGGCCGACAGCGACACCCAGGAGGATCGGACTGGTCATCTGTTCGGACAGCGGCGCTTCCTGGCCGATGAACCTCACCCCGGCATTCGCCAGGGCGAACAGGGGAACGATCACGAACGATGACCACGGGTGCAGCGCGTGTTCGAGCCGATCGAGCGGCGCGACCGATGCGCGTGCGACCTCAGCGAGCTCCAACGCATCCTGGTCGAGTCGCTCTGCTGCATGCGGTGACGCCCGGTTCTGATCCCACCGATCCAGTACCTGCACGGCCTTCTGTCTGAACTGCTCATCGGCGTACTTCGCCCCAACGGGCGTGAGCAGGCCAAGGGCGACACCGGCGATCGTTGCATGGACCCCCGACTCGAGGAACCCATACCAGATGACGAACGCAAGCGGAACGTAGAACACCATCGAAGAGATTCCGACCCTCCGTGCGAGGTACCCGATGGTGATCAGCCCAGCCGCCATGCCCAGGTAGGCGAGGTTGAGTTCGTCGGTATAGAAGACCGCGATGACGGCGATCGCGCCGATGTCGTCCACGATCGCAAGAGCGAGGAGGAACAGCTTGGCGCCGACGGAGACACGTGCTCCCAGGAGAGCAACGACTCCCACGGAGAAAGCGATGTCCGTCGCCATCGGGATACCCCAACCGCGGATCGCTTCAGGGTCTCCCGTGGGGATGACGAACGCGAGATAGACCAGCGCCGGGATGACCATCCCGCCCAGGGCGGCCATTGCAGGGAGCGACGCCTTCTTGACCGAGTTGAGTTCACCCACCACGAGTTCACGCTTGATCTCGAGACCGACGACGAAGAAGAAGACGGCCATCAGCCCGTCGTTGATGAGGTCCTTGAACGATTCATGGAGGTGGACGGGTCCGAAGCTCATCTCGAATTCGGTGTTGAACAAGGCAAAGTAGCTCTCGTATGCAGCGCTGTTCGCCCAGATGACGGCGATGACAGCACCGATGAGAAGGACGATGCCACCGGCAGCCTCAATGCGAGTGAACTCCAGAACCGGTCTCAGGAAGCGCGTTGGGAGCAGACGGTCCGAATTCAACCAGGTCTCGTGGATAGGCTCGCGGTAGTCCGTCATAGACACGCAAGCTTAGATGCACAGTGCGCTGATCCGGTGTCGTACGCGCCGATGGTTACCATCTTGGAGTTGGGAGGCCGTTTCGTGGGAATCGACATATTGCGAGTGATTGCGGGACTCGTCGTTCTCATCGTTGCCGCGGACCGGTTGGTTCTGTCCGCCGTGCGAATCGCCAAGACGCTCAACGTGTCGATGGTCATCATCGGGGCCGTCATCGTCGGGTTCGGAACATCCGTACCAGAGTTCGTCGTCTCATCTGTTGCATCGGCCCAGGGAAACCTCGACCTCGCCTTGAGCAACGTGGTTGCGTCGAACACGGCGAACATCACACTGGTGCTCGGCACGGCGGCAGTGATCTCCGCTGTGTCGACGACTCACGCGGTGATCAGACGCGAAGGCGTTCTCATGCTCGTCGCCGTGGGATCCCTCGCGGTCATCCTCATCCCGGGGTCGGTGTCTCGGATCGAAGGGTCGATGCTCATCGTGGGGATGCTCGTAGCGATCGGGCTCCTCGTTCGGTGGGGGAAACAGGGCCCGGGCGACCCGACAGGTGAACTCGACGACATCGAGGCGGATCCGGAGCGTCTCTGGCTCGAGGTGATATACGGCGCTGCGTCCCTGGGTGCGACCGTGATCGCCGGGCAGCAACTCCTCCTCGGCGTCGAAGGCATCGGGACCGCGATCGGGTTGTCCGTCGTGTTCATGGGACTCATCACCGGTGTCGGCACGAGCCTGCCCGAACTCTCCGCCGCGCTAGCGGCATCGCGGCGTGGCCAATCGGACCTGGTCCTGGGGAACGTGCTCGGGTCGAACCTGTTCAACTCGCTCGGCGTCGCAGGCCTCGCGATCGTGGTGCGGCCCGGACCGCTGACCTCGTTGAACTCCGTGCTTGTCATCACGATGGTCGCCGCTGCGGTCTTCGCCGGTGTGTTCGCAGCGACATCTCAGCGCGTCACACGGATGGAGGGGCTTGTCCTTGTCGCCTTGTTCTTCGGCTATGCGGTGATGTCTCTGTGAGACCGTCGAACGCCTCGGTCATCGCCGCGCTTCGCCAACTCATCTCTTACACCCAGCTCGAAGACGGAAGGAGCCAGTCCTTCCGAACGAGGGCGTATGAGAAGGCCGTCGATGCGATCGCTGCGACCCACACCGACGTTTCGGAGATGTCGCTTGCGGAACTGACCCAGATCGAGGGTATCGGTGATTCGACTGCTCGCAAGATCGTGGAGTTCTCAGCCAATGGAAGCATCGGAAAGGTAGAGCGACTCAAGACGAGGTTCCCGCCCACGATGCTCGATCTGATGAAGATCCCGGGCCTGGGGCCAAAGACGGTTCTGTCACTCCAGCAACATTTAGGCGTCATCGATGTCCCCGGTCTCCAGGATGCGTTGGACAGACAGCTTCTGCGGACGCTTCCC
>JBDLIR010000110.1:0-6246 GCA_039714815.1 Actinomycetota bacterium
GATCTCCACGAGACGGCGTCAGGCCTCGGCACCGACGGTGATCGGTATCGACGCATGGTGTCGAGTTCTGTCGACAACGCTGACTCGCTGATGTCACAAGTTCTTGGGCCGATGCAGGTGGTGCCGACGAATCCACTGACTCTTGGCCGATTCGGAGCTCCTGGGCTGCTGCCCGCATCGATTGGGGCGAAACGCTTCCGGACCGAGGAAGCTCGGGCGCTGTATGCCGGCCTGGCTGCACATGCGATTGCTCCGTTCTCAGCCGCCCTCACAGGCGCCGTCTTCCAGACGTTCGCCGTCGCTGCGCATGCCTTCGGCTGGCCCGCTGTTCGGGGTGGCTCCCAGCGAATCGCCGAACAGATGGCGGGCATGATCGAGCACGGCGGTGGTGCGATCGAAACGGGCCGTATGGTGCGTTCAGTGGGCGAGTTGCCCGAAGCATCGATCGTGCTTCTCGATGTCATGCCACCCGCAGCCCTGAGGATCGGAGGAAATCGCGTCGAGGCGGGTGCCCGGCGGCGACTCGAGGGCTGGAGCAACGGCCCGGGTGTGTTCAAGGTGGATTGGGCGCTCGACGCCCCCATTCCGTGGACCGATGATGCGAGTCGGAAGGCAGGAACCGTTCACATTGGGGGCTCGTTCGAGGAGATCGATGCTTCGGAGACCGCGGTCCATCGTGGAGACCACTCAGAGACTCCCTTTGTGATTGTCGCACAGCAGTCACTCTTTGATCCCTCCAGAGCACCTGACGGAAGACACACTGCATGGGCCTACTGTCACGTTCCCGCCCGATCGACCGTGGACATGACCGAGGCCATCGAATCCCAGATCGAGCGGTTCGCTCCGGGGTTCCGCGAGACGATCCTCGAGCGGCGTACGCGGGACTCGGCGGAATTCGAGGAAGACAACCCGAACTACGTCGGCGGTGACTTCGCCGGAGGTGCCTTCAAGGCTTCACGCGTCTTGAGATTCGGGAGCACGCGGCCCTATCGGATCGGCCAAGGCCTGTATCTCTGTTCTTCCGCCACACCGCCGGGCGCCGGCGTACACGGCATGTGCGGGTACCACGCGGCGCGGGCGGCGATCGCGGACACCGACTGATTCAGCATCGTCTCACGGTGCAGCGACGGCCGATTCCTCGTCGGGATGAATCTCGATCGCTTCGTCGAGGCGTGTGAGGCTGAAGATCTCGCGGTAGTGATCCGACAATCCGAACGCGAGGAGGCGATGGCCCGACCGTTGGGCACGGATGAGGTTCGTGACGATGAGTCCGATGCCTCCGCTGTTCATGTACTCGAGATCGGTGAAGTTGAGGATCACGGCTGTCACGTCACCCGACGACGCTTCCTCGTGGGCGCGACTCAGTTCCTCCTCGGAGAACGCGGTGATCTCGCCCGCGATGTCGATGATGCGGACGCCGGATCTTGCATCCCTGACGGTGGTCGTGGTCTGTGCGGTCGGCATGGTTGGGGTCCTTCCTAGGGCGTTGTCAGCGCAGCGGCCTCATCCGCGTAGATGGTCATGAAGTCGGAGAGCCTGGTGATGGAGAAGATCTCGCGGTAGTGATCGGTCAGGCCGTATGCGGCAACCTCACGACCGGTGGTACGGCAATCGGCGAGGATCTGCACGATGAGAGCGATGCCGGTCGAGTTGATGTAGGCGACGTCGCTGAAGTCGAGCAGCAGACGTCCCGAACCCTGCTTCGCATCGTCGTGGGCCGAGGTGAGTCCGGCCTGCGCCGCCCGATTGATGTCTCCGTGCAGCGTGAGGACGGTGTCACCATCTTCTGTGTGCTGTTCTGCGGAGAACGCAGTTGCCGGCATCATTCGCCTCCCTGTCTGTTGACAACGAGCTCCACGGTGTGGTGCCCGTCCTCGGTGGTAGTTCTCAGCTCGTCGACCATCTTCTCGATCAGGAAGAGACCCCAACCGCGAGGCGTCTGATCACCGGTCAGTTTTGCCTCGAGGTCGGGTCTCGCTGGGGCATCCGTCCCCAATCCGCCGCCCTGGTCGGTGACTCGGATGATCAGGGAGGTCGTGCCGGCTTCGACCTTGACGGCGACGACGGCATCTTCCGATCCCTGATTGCCGTGCTCGATCGCATTCATCACGGTCTCGCCGACCGCTGTCTTGAGTCGCTCTGCCCTCGCGGGATCGAGGCGGATGTCAACCAGGGCATCCATGACTTGGTCGATGGCGAGGCGTTCGTTGCCGTCGATACTCGCAACAGTGAACGATGCAAGCTCTTCGACTTGGCCGTTCGGGGAAACACCGAAAGTAGCGGCACTCTCGCGTGCTGATGACGTCCTTCGTACGGCAACGACCGTGATGTCGTCCTCCTGTTCGACATCTGGTCCCGTGAAAGCCTCGAGATCGTCTATCAACCCGGAGACCGCTTCTCCCGGTACGTTGCTCGACCCGACCCGGGCCATGAGACGCTCGAACCCGTACATTTCGCCCTGATCGTTGTGCGCCTCAGTGATTCCGTCCGATGTGAGCACCATGACCTCGCCGACGCCGAGCGCATGGACCTGCTCCTCATAGGGCATGTTGGGCATGAGGCCGAGCGGCATGCCCGTGGCTCGCAGCTCGAGGACTCCATCCTCGCTCCGAACGTAGGGGAGATTGTGGCCAGCGTTGGCGAAGACCGTCGCTCCGGTCTCGGTGTCGACGATCGCATACAGACAGGTCACGAACATCGCCGGCGGAATCTCCGGGACCAGTGAATCGTTGACCTCGGCGAGGACCGCGCCCGGATCAGTGTGACGCAGAGCAGCCGCGCGCAGCATGGAGCGACAGGTCGCCATCACGAGCGCGGCTGGCACGCCCTTGTCGGTCACGTCGCCTATGACAACACCGAGCCGGCCGTCCTCGAGCGGGATGAAGTCGTAGAAATCCCCTCCCACGGCGCGGGCTGGGCGATAGAAAGCATCGATCGTCCAACCAGCAATATCCGGGAGTTCCTTGGGGAGCAGCGTTTGCTGGATCAGCGCCGCGACCTGCAGTTCCTGCTGGATGCGCTCGCGTTCCTGTGTCTCCGCCTGCTGCTCTTTGACGAGCTGGGCGACGCGCATGGCCGGCGAAACCTGACTGGCGAGGGACGCGAGGAGTTTGCGGTCGTCCGTCGAATAGGCCTGATCCGAGAGTCGCTGCCCCAGGTAGAGCGCCCCCATGAGCTCTCCCTGCCCGATGAGCGGCACGACTATCTCGATGTCAGCCTCCCGGAGTGCCTCGACGGCTGGCGAGGTCATGGGCACATCTGCCAGCAGCACCGGAGCGGCGACGCTCAGCAGATGCCACGACAGCGGATCGTCGTCCGGGATGGGAATGGATGGCGCGTCGACAGTCGACGTAGAGCGAGCGGTGTCCGCCTGATCGCTCTTCCTCTTCTCTCGACGTCTCATGCGTCCGGTCATACTCCCCGTTCTATCCTTCCTGCGTTCCGAAACCGTTACGAAATCCGCAAGTACCCGCCGACGACGTTGGCATCGCGATCATGATGGCTCCTTCACCCGGACGCCTGCCGCTGCCGATTCCGACGCCTCGACTGCTGTGGTCTGCCAGGAGGATTGCGAACGCGTCCGGGTCGAGGGTGTCCCGGATATCGCGTCTGAGCGGGTCGCTGGCCTTTCTAGGGTCGTAGGGGAGTCGGTTGAATCACTTGTCCGATCGCCGGCGAGGCCGGCCGATCCCACAACCATCAGACCAAGGGCGACCCATGGTGCGATGGTTCGAAGCTGCATGTGCATAGCGCAGCTCACGCCCTTCCTCCTTGGTCGTGCCTTCCGATGCTTGAGTATCGCTGACGAGTCTCTGGAGCGCTACCCGAATGAACCGAAGGACATCGTGGGAGGGTTCCATGATTTCGTAACGAAACCGTTACGGACGGCAAAGTAGAGTCGCCCCATCGTGGGACTGGTTGCATGTACATTTCTGGGAGGCGCTGAACTCCTCGTCGATGGTGCTCGTGCGTCCGTGGACACGCGCAAGGCCATTGCTGTGATGGCATATCTGGCCGTCGAGGGCCAAGCGTCGCGCGATACTCTTGCCGCCTTGTTCTGGCCGGAGTCGACCGAGAGCCGTGCCCGATCCGCGCTTCGGCGGACGCTGTCCACGCTGCGAACCGGTCTCGACGAGGGTGTCCTCATCTCGGATCGAAGCGTCGTCGCGCTCTCTTCCGACGTTCGCACCGATCTGGCAGACTTTCACGACGTTCTCGCTGCGACGGAGGGCCATTCACACGAATCCCACGATGTGTGCATCGAGTGTCTCCCGCACCTCGCAGCGGCGATCGACCTCTATCGCGGCGACTTCCTATCAGGCTTCTCGCTTCGTGACGCACCGGAATTCGATGATTGGACTCGCCCTGTCACTGAGGGGCTTCGACTCGAGGTGGCCCGAACGCTCGAACGGCTCTCGATCGGACGCGTTTCAACCGGCGACCATCTGGGAGCAGTTGAGGCGGCGCGTCGATGGATCGACATCGATCCGCTGCACGAGCCGGCGCATCGCAACTTGATGCTGCTCACGGCGTGGGCAGGTGATCGACCCTCCTCGATCGAGGCCTACCGTCGGTGTGTCTCTGTACTTGCTACCGAACTCGGCGTTCCACCGTTGGAAGAAACGACCGAACTACACGAGGCGATCCTCGATGACGACCTCCCGCCGCCTCCGAGCGTTCGGCAGCGAGTGAAGCCACACCCTTCGACAGCCGTGAGTGCAGACCCCAGTTTCATCGGACGGACAGAAGAGCTCAGCTCCCTGAACAACGAACTCATGTGGTCGGCAACAGGCGGACGAATCATCGGCATGTCGGGTGAGGCATGGATGGGGAAGACCCGTCTGCTGGAGGAGTTCATACAACGTGCTGAGAATCTCGGGCATCGCGCCCTGTCGGCTCGTGCCTTCCGGGCACAGCGAAAGCTTCCCTACGGGATCGTTTCGCAGCTTCTCCATGCGGGCGAGGCGAAGGGTTGGCTCGACGATGCTGATGTGCCGGAGTGGGCCGTTGCCGAGGCTGCTCGTCTCGTTCCCCAGCTTGCTCGGGGCGAATCCGACGCGCAGGCTCACAACGAGGCGAGGATGTACGAGTCCATCACGCGTGTGCTGCTCTCCATGGCCGGTGGGCGCTCCCTCGTCCTGTCGATCGATGATGGCCAATGGATGGATGATGCATCGGCGTCGTTGCTCTCCTATGTGGCACACCGGATCGCTGAAGCTCCGGCGATGGTCGTTGTTGCCGCTCGACCTGGCCAAGGCGCTGGATCGACCGGGTGGGGAGCGGCTCTCGACGAACTCGACGGTGCAAGGATCACCCTTGGACCGCTCGATGTCGACAGCCTGAGCGGAGAAGTCGCTGATCGTGTCGAAGCCGAACGAATCATCGAGACGACCGGTGGTGTTCCTCTGCTCGTGGCCGAGCATCTTTCAGCAGGTGGGGACGACACACCTTCGCCGGCTGTGCAGAAGTACATCGAGGCTCGCGTGCGATCCTTGGATGGCCTCGCGAGTCAGATCGCGGCCGCCGCGGCGGTGCTCGACGGACTCTGCGACGTCGATCTTCTCCGTAGTACCAGCGGCCGGTCCGAAGAGGAAGTGGTCGACGCGCTCGACGAGCTCATGCGCGACCACGTGTTGCGCTATTCGAGACAGGCCGGCGAGATCGTCTTCCCGCTCGAAGCGATGCAGCAAACCGTGTACGAGAGGCTGACACAGGTCCGCAGGCGCCTGCTCCATGGTCGCGCCGCAGATGCGATGGCATCCCGAACCGGCGCTCGGCAGGACGTGCGGATCACTGCGCTGATCGCGGATCACAAGCGGATGGGAGGGAAGCAACCCGAAGCTGCCGAGTGGTATGGGCTCGCTGGCGATCTTGCTGCCTCCGTGTTCGCTCACGCTGAGGCCAGGGCCGCCTTTGACTCAGCGCTTGCCATGGGACACAAGGATCCGACCCAGATCAATCTGGGATTGGGCAACGCGCTCATGATGGAGGGCCGATACGAGCCAGCGATAGAAGCGTTCCAATCGGGCGCTGCGTCTGGTGATCCACACGAGGCGGCACGCGCCGAACACGCCACAGGAGAGGCGTTTCGCAGGCTGGGCCGGTTCGACCGCGCGGAGCATCACTTCGAGATCGCTGAGCCGAGTCCTCCTGAACCAGAGGCCCTGCTTGCCGATTGGGCACTCCTCGAGTACAGGACCGGTGATTCCGTGGCCGCGGCGAATCTTGCCGAGCGAGCAGTTCAGA
>JBDLIR010000111.1:0-6238 GCA_039714815.1 Actinomycetota bacterium
AACGACCCTCATGCGCATCCGTTCCCCCAGCCGGTGACGATCACCACCGCAGGCGCCCCACCGAGCCCGACGATCATCGAAGCCATGGAGGGTCTCGGTGCGAGCATTGTCCACGTCTACGGACTGACCGAGACGTACGGCCCGCACACGGTATGCGAACTCCAACCAGGCGTTGCCGAAATGGACGTTGCAGAGCGCGCCACTTTCCTGTCGCGCCAGGGCGTCTCGTACATCATCGCCGACCCGACCAGGGTGGTCGATGACGAGATGAACGACGTAGCCAGGGATGCAGAGACGCTGGGCGAGGTCGTCATGCGCGGCAACAACGTGATGAAGGGGTACTTCGCGAACTCCGACATCACCGACGAGGCGTTCCGTGGTGGAGAGTTCCATTCTGGTGACGTGGCCGTTTGGCACCCCGACAACTACATCGACCTACGAGACCGGTCGAAAGACATCGTCATCTCAGGCGGCGAGAACATCTCCACGATCGAGGTCGAACGGGCGATCGCGTCCCATGCTGCGGTGCTCGAGTGTGCCGTCGTCGCGGTGCCAAACGATCGCTGGGGCGAGCGCCCGAAAGCGTTCGTCGTGTTGAAAGACGGACAGCACACGACAGAAGCAGAACTCATCGAGCACGTCCGGGAACGACTGGCGCACTTCAAGGCGCCAGACTCGGTGGACATCACTCATGCGCTTCCCAAAACGTCAACCGGCAAGATCCGCAAGTACGTGCTGCGTGACAAGGAGTGGTCAGGTCACGAACGCCAGATACATTGAAGTCAGCACACAGCCGACAGCTGACGGCTGACAGCTCACAGCTGACGGCTGACAGCTGACGGCTGACGGCTGATATCCGTTGACTTCGTTCCCGGGTTGTGTTTAACTGCCCGCCAAGTCGCAACGAGAGGAACACCATGACGGGTACACCAGCACCCTCTATCTCTCTCGTTTCACGCGACTTCGTCATGGCGATGTGCATGTGCATGCCCGGCTCTCGGGTGGCTCATACCTGCGCATCGAACCTGCGCTTCTAGGAACCGCCACCACCCGAGAGGGCACCCGGCGTTCCGAATCCACTCAGGTAGACCCTATCTGCCTCTGCACAAAGGACAGCGCATGACAACAACAACACTCACCCTCAACGACGTCGACATAGCAGCCGTCGGCGCCCTCGCCGACGCGATAACCGCGGACCCGGTCAAGGCAGACACGACCTGGAGCACCTCCGTCTCATGGGACGGAGGCTTCCGCACGACGACCAACATCCGGGATTTCGCACCCATCTCGACTGACGAGCCAACGGGGCTCGGGGGCACCGATACGGCGCCGAACCCCGTCGAGCAACTGCTCGGTGCTCTCGGATCGTGCCTCGCGATCGGGTACGCGGCGAACGCCACCGCTGCGGGTATCCGCATCGACGACCTGCGCATCGACGTCGAGGGCGACCTCAACCTGAAGTCGTTCCTCGGACTCGAACCCGGCCACGCTGGATTCGACACGCTGCGGGCCACCGTCCAGATCGAAACCGATGCCGACGACGCTGCCATCGTGGCTCTCCACGACAGAGTCGTAGCGACATCGCCCGTCGGGCACACGCTCGGAGGGGCTATCCCGCTCACCGTCGACCTGAAGTAGCGAGTGTCGGGGACCGCGAACCACCGTCGCGGTCCCCGACTACGCTCGTAACCGACTACCGAACCATCGGAGTACCTCATGCCTGAAACCCCGCACGAATACGGATTCGCCACACGATCGATCCACGCAGGCCAGCGTCCGGACCCTGAGACGGGTGCGCGGGCCATGCCCATCTACGCCACGACGTCGTACGTGTTCGACGACGCCCAGCACGCAGCGGACCTGTTCGCCCTTCAGAACTTCGGGAACATCTACACGAGGATCGGCAACCCGACATCTGCAGCGTTCGAGGAGCGCATGGCCTCACTCGAAGGCGGGATCGGTGCGCTGGCGACGGCTTCAGGCCAGGCGGCGCAACTCATCGCCATCTTGACCCTTGCCCAGAAGGGGGATGAGATCGTGGCGTCTCGTTCGCTCTACGGGGGCACGTACACGCAGTTCGATGTGACCCTGCGCCGTATGGGTATCGACGTGACGTTCGTCGACATCCACGACCCCGACGCCATCGAAGCCGCGATCACCGACAGGACCAAGGCCGTGTATGCCGAGACGGTCGGCAACCCGCGCGCAGACGTCCTCGACTTCGAATCGGTAGCGCACGTGGCGCACAGCCATGGCCTCCCGCTCGTCGTCGACAACACGTTCGCAACACCGTATCTGTGCCGGCCGCTCGAACACGGAGCCGACATCGTCACCCATTCGGCGACGAAGTTCATCGGAGGCCACGGTTCCGTGATCGCCGGCTGCATCGTTGCAAGCGGGAAGTTCCCGTGGGACAACGGCAATTTCCCGCTCCTGACAGACCCATCCCCCGCCTACCACGACCTCCAGTTCTGGGAGAACTTCCGCGAGTACGCCTACCTGATGAAGGCACGCACCGAACTCCTGCGCGACACCGGGGCGTCGGTGTCGCCGTTCAACTCGTTCCTGCTACTTCTCGGCCTCGAGACGCTGGAGCTACGGATGAAACAGCACGTGGTCAACGCCAGGGTCGTTGCGGAGTTCCTCAACGACCATCCCAGGGTCGCATGGGTCGGCTACCCGATCTTCGATGACAATCCGTCAACGCAGAAGGCAAAGAAGTACCTACCCGACGGGCCCGGAGCCGTGTTCACGTTCGGCCTCGTCGGCGGGTTCGATGCGGGGGTCACGTTCATCGACTCAGTGGAACTCGCATCCCACGTCGCCAACGTCGGAGATGCCAAGACCCTGGTGATCCACCCGGCATCGACCACCCACCAGCAGGTACCTGCCAGCGACAGGGAGGCAATGGGTGTCTCGGACGACATGATCCGCATCTCCGTCGGGATCGAGAACGTCGATGACATCCTGTGGGACCTCGGAAAGGCACTGGAAGCGACATGACCCGGGCAACGGTTCGTGACGCGACACCGGGCGAACGACTCGACATCATCCGCAACGCGAGGAGCGTCGCGCTCGTTGGCGTTTCTGCGAACCCGATCCGGTCATCGAACTTCGTCGCTGCGTACCTGGTGCGCACCCCGATGCGCGCTTACCCGGTCAACCCTGCGTACAGCGAAGTCCTCTCGGTGGACTGCTACCCGTCGCTTGCGGAACTCCCTGAGGTGCCGGACATCGTCGACATCTTCCGCAGGCCGGACGCGATACCCGGGGTCGTGGACGAGGCGATCGAGGTCGGTGCGAAGGTCGTGTGGTTCCAACTCGGGTTACGCCACGACGAGGCAGCCAGGCGTGCGATCGACGCAGGGTTGCAGGTCGTGCAAGACCGATGTTTGAAGATCGAGCATGCACGGTGGCACGGAGGCCTTCACCTCGGCGGCTTCGATACCGGTGTCATCTCTTCCAAGAGACACAGGCCGATATGACACCGGGGAGCGTCGGAACCACGAAGACCGAGTTCTTCACGTTCGGGTCGCCGAACGACCCGTTCCGTCTCAAGTCTGGCGGAGAACTGCCTGAGGTGACGATCGCGTACGAGACGTACGGCGACCTCGCCCCCGAACGCGACAACGCTGTCCTCGTGTTCCACGCGCTCACGGGAAGCCAGCACTCCGCAGGCTTCAATTCTTCGGTTCCAGGTGTCGGGGAACGCTGGACCGATGAGTGCCAGGCCGGATGGTGGGACCGCTTCATCGGGCCGGGAAAGGCGATCGACACGAACCGCTTCTTCGTCATCACCGCGAACTACGTCGGTGGCTGCTACGGGTCGACCGGGCCGTCGTCGACCAACCCGGATACAGGCGAGGCGTACGGATCTGCCTTCCCCGCCGTCGGGTTCTGCGATACGGTCGACGCCAATGTTCGCCTGCTCGAGTACCTCGGCATCGAGCGTCTCCACGCGGTGATCGGCGCGTCGACCGGAGGCATCATGTGCCTGTCGCTCGCCACCAGATACCCCGACCTCGTCGACATCGTGATCCCGATCGCTGCTGGCGTCGAGCTCACGGGACTCCAGACGATCCACAACTTCGAGCAGATCGTCGCGATCGAATCCGATCCAGCGTTCGCGGGAGGCGACTACTACGGCAAGCCGGATCAGCCGGATCGCGGTCTCGCCCTGGCGCGCATGGTCGGCCACAAGACCTTCATCTCTCTCGACTTCCTCGAGGAGCGTGCGCATACGGAGACACTCGACGGCGACGGGCCAGGCACGTACCGGATCGAGAATCCGCTCGAGTCGTACATGTGGCATCAGGGCAGCAAGTTCGTCAGCCGCTTCGATGCCAACAGCTACCTGCTGAACATGAGGGCGTGGCAGACCTTCGACCTGGTCGAAGAGGCCGGTGTCGCGGACCTCACCGCTCTGTTCTCACGATCGAGAAACCATCGCTACATGGTGTTCTCCATCGATAGCGACGTGTGCTTCTACCCCGAGGAGCAGGATCTGCTCGAATTCCATCTGAAGGCTGCAGGTGTGACCCACCGCAGGATCACCGTCCACTCAGAGAAGGGCCACGACTCGTTCCTCCTCGAACCAGGGCTCTTCGCACCCCACCTCACCGACACCCTGGTCAACCCCTGGCACGACTGATCACCCGTATCACCGGTTCTTGCGTCCAGAGCGTCCATATACGGACGCTCTGGACGCAAGAACCGGGAGAGTCAGACCGGGCCTGAGAACTGCGACTGGTACAACGCGAAGTAGGCGCCCTCGAGGTCGAGGAGTTCATCGTGGTTGCCCTGCTCGACGATCTGCCCTTCGTCCATCACGAGGATCAGGTCGGCGTCGCGGATCGTCGACAGCCTGTGAGCGATGACGAAACTCGTGCGGTCGGCGCGCAGCGCCGACATCGCATGCTGCACCAGCACCTCGGTGCGGGTATCGACCGAACTCGTCGCTTCGTCCAGTATCAGCAGGGCAGGGTCGGAGAGGAACGCACGTGCGATGGTGATCAACTGCTTCTCGCCCGCGCTGATCCTCCCACCCTCGTTGTCCACGACCGAGTCGTAGCCGTCCGGGAGCGCCCCCACGAATCGGTCGACATATGTCGCCTGCGCTGCCGCCATGATCTCGTCCTCGGTCGCATCCAGACGGCCGTATCCGATGTTCTCCCTGATCGTCCCTTCGAAGAGCCATGTGTCCTGAAGCACCATGCCTGTTTGGGACCGCAGGACGGGCCGACGCATCGTTGCAATGTCGATTCCGTCGATCGTGATACGTCCCGAGTCGAGATCGTAGAAGCGCATGATCAGGTTGACGAGTGTCGTCTTCCCCGCTCCTGTAGGGCCGACGATCGCAACCGTTTGGCCAGGGTCCACGTGGAAGCTGACATGTTCGATCAGGGGTTGATCGTCGACATAGCGGAACGACACATCCTCGAACGCCACACGCCCGTGCGTAACCGATGGCGTCTCGGCCGATGCGTCGTCAGCAGGTTCATCTTCGGCATCGAGGAACTCGAACACGCGCTCGATCGATGCGACCCCGGACTGGAGGAGGTTGACCATCGAGGCGATCTGGGTGATCGGCCTCGTGAACAGGCGAGAGTACTGGATGAACGCTTGGACATCACCAAGGCTGAGCGTCCCACTTGCGACACGGAGGCCACCGATGACAGCGATGATGACGTAGTTCAAGTTACCGATGAACAGAGCGATCGGCATGATCAGCCCTGACAGGAACTGGGCTCCGAAGCTCGCTTTGTACAG
Organism: Actinomycetota bacterium; assembly: GCA_039714815.1. Taxonomy (GTDB): domain Bacteria; phylum Actinomycetota; class Acidimicrobiia; order Spongiisociales; family UBA5794; genus JAMBLL01. Next base: position 5,770 of record JBDLIR010000111.1, read on the forward strand.
TTCCTCGTTCTCGACCTCGAAGGACTCCTGAACCTCGGCCTGGCGCCCGAACACCTTCACCAGGGCATGGCCCGTGAACGCTTCCTCGACCTGGGCGTTGAGGTTGCCGGTGCGCCGCCACTGGGCGATGAACTTGCCCTGGGACCTCTTCATCACGACCGCCGCTACGAGGATCGTCAGGGGGATCGTCACGAGTGCGATCAGCGCGAGAGTCCACGAGATCGAGAGCATCATCGCGAACACGAAGATCACCGTGAGCAGCGAGTTGAGCAACTGGCTCATCGTCTGTTGGAGGCTCTGGGAGACGTTGTCGATGTCGTTCGTCACCCTCGAGAGCAGTTCGCCACGCGGCGACCCGTCGTAGTAGCGCAGAGGCAGTGCGTTGATCTTGTCTTCGACTTCCGAGCGCAGTTTGAACATCGTGTTCTGGACGACGTCGTTGATCAGATATCCCTGGAGATACTGGAAC
>JBDLIR010000112.1:0-6226 GCA_039714815.1 Actinomycetota bacterium
GCGGCAGGCGGTTCCCCTTATCACGTCCGATGCGCCTCTTGTCGGTACGGGCATGGAGGGCCGGGCAGCCAAGGACTCCGGCGAGGTGGTCGTCTCGTCGATCGACGGCGAGGTCGTCTCCGTGACCGGTACAGAGATCGTTGTGAAGGAAGCTCGTGCGAACAAGAAGCACATCTTCCCCCTCGACAAGTTCGAGCGGTCCAACCAGGGAACCTGCATCAACCAGAAACCGATCGTCTCTGAAGGCGACAAGGTGAAGAAGGGTGATGCGCTTGCTGACGGAGCGTCCACCGATAGCGGCGAACTCGCCCTCGGTCGCAACCTCATGGTCGCGTTCATGCCGTGGGAAGGCCACAACTACGAAGATGCGATCATCATCTCAGAGCGTCTCGTGAGAGACGACGTTCTGTCATCGATCCACATCGAAGAACACGAGATCGAAGCACGTGACACCAAGCTCGGTGCAGAAGAGATCACCCGTGATATCCCGAACGTTGCCGAGGAAGTCTTGATGGACCTCGACGACCGGGGCATCATCCGCATCGGCGCTGAAGTCGGCCCTGGTGACTATCTCGTCGGTAAGGTCACACCGAAGGGTGAGACCGAACTCACGCCAGAAGAGCGTCTCTTGCGGGCGATCTTCGGCGAGAAGGCCCGCGAGGTCAGAGATGTGTCGCTCAAGGTTCCCCACGGCGAATCCGGCAAGGCCATTGCCGTCAAGGAGTTCTCCCGTGAGGACGGGTACGACCTTCCTCCTGGCATGAACGAACTGGTTCGGGTCTACGTTGCCAAGCAGCGCAAGATCTCTGCCGGGGACAAACTCGCAGGGCGTCATGGGAACAAGGGTGTCATCGCCAAGGTGCTTCCGGAGGAGGACATGCCGTTCTTCGAGGACGGGACCCCCGTCGACATCGTGCTCTCGCCCCTCGGTGTGCCGTCTCGTATGAACCTGGGACAGGTGCTCGAAACCCACCTCGGGTGGGCGGCTGCCACGGGATGGGATGCGTTCGACGATCTCGAGAGCGCGGCTTCCGACGGTGCTGACGAGTGGACACACGTCGCGACACCTGTGTTCGATGGTGCCCACGAGGACGAGGTTCTCAACGTCTTGCGTCATTCCAAGGTGAACCGCGACGGCATCCAGCTGATCAACGCGGAAGGCAAGGGCCAGCTCTACGACGGCCGGTCCGGTCTGCCGTACGACTCGCTGATCACCGTTGGATACATGTACATCCTGAAACTGGTCCACCTTGTGGATCACAAGATCCATGCTCGTTCAACAGGCCCGTACTCGATGATCACGCAGCAGCCACTCGGCGGTAAGGCCCAGTTCGGTGGCCAGCGCTTCGGTGAGATGGAGGTGTGGGCACTCGAGGCGTACGGCGCAGCCTACGCACTCCAGGAGCTGCTGACGATCAAGTCGGACGATGTCCGTGGCCGAGTCAAGGTGTACGAAGCGATCGTCAAGGGCGAGAACATCCCTGAGCCCGGCATCCCTGAGTCGTTCAAGGTGCTGGTCAAAGAGATGCAGTCCCTGTGCCTCAACGTCGAGATGCTCTCGGCGGGTGAGGAAGTAGAACTCAAGGACCTCGACGACGATGTGTTCCGCACGGCGGCGTCCCTCGGGATCGATATCTCTCGTCCCGAGCGCCCCGAGATGGACACCGTCTGATCCGCCCGACACGAGAACTCTGAAAGTGAGCGCTAACTGATGCCACAACTCTTCGATGAACTGAAAATCGGCCTCGCGTCATCTGACCAGATCCGTTCCTGGTCGTTCGGTGAGGTCAAAAAGCCTGAAACGATCAACTACCGGACACTCAAGCCAGAGAAGGATGGGCTCTTCGATGAGCGCATCTTTGGGCCGACCCGTGACTGGGAGTGCTACTGCGGCAAGTACAAACGAGTGCGGTTCCGCGGCATCGTGTGTGAACGATGCGGCGTCGAGGTAACGCGTTCGAAGGTACGCCGCGAGCGCATGGGGCATATCGAGCTGGCCGCCCCCGTGACGCACATCTGGTTCTTCAAGGGCGTTCCGAGTCGCCTGGGCTATCTCCTCGACATGTCTCCCAAGGAACTCGAGAAGGTCATCTACTTCGCCGCGTACCTCGTCACCTACGTCGATGACGAGAAGCGCACGAAGGACCTTCCCGACCTCGAAGAGGCGGCGCGCCACGAGCGGATTCTCATCAACGAGGAACTCGAGGAGTGGCGTGAGGCCCGGCTGGAGCGCCTCGAGGCCGAACTTGCGCAGATGGAGGACGGTGGCGCAAAGGCGACCGAGATCACTGCACGGAAGAAGACCACAGAGCGCGAGATCAAGGACCGCGACGATCGTGCGCGTGTCGAGATCGACCTCCTCGATGAGGCATTCGATCGTTTCAAGGCGCTCAAACCGCGGGAACTCGTCGAATCCGAGCAACTGTGGCGCGAGATCGTCGACCGCTACGGCGAGTACTACATCGGTGGTATGGGCGCCGAATTCGTCAAGGACCTCATTTCGAGGATGGACCTCCAGGAGGAGGTCGCCAAGCTCCGCGAAGACCTCGAAGCAAGGTCCCAGCAGCGTCGTCAGCGTGCGATGAAGCGCCTCAAGGTCGTCCAACCGTTCGCCGACGGCAAGAACGACGCGACCGGCATGATCCTGGAAGCGATCCCTGTGATCCCACCGGATCTGCGCCCGATGGTCCAACTCGACGGTGGCCGCTTCGCAACATCGGACATGAACGACCTGTATCGCCGTGTGATCAATCGGAACAACCGGTTGAAGCGCCTCATCGATCTTGGTGCGCCTGAGATCATCGTGAACAACGAGAAGAGGATGCTGCAGGAAGCTGTCGACGCCCTCTTTGACAACGGGCGGCGCGGCCGGGCTGTTTCTGGTCCAGGCAACCGTCCGCTCAAGTCGCTCTCAGACATGTTGAAGGGCAAGCAGGGACGGTTCCGTCAGAACCTTCTCGGTAAGCGCGTCGACTACTCCGGTCGTTCCGTGATCGTCGTGGGTCCGCATCTGCGGCTGCACCAGTGCGGACTTCCCAAGATCATGGCACTCGAACTGTTCAAGCCGTTCGTCATGAAGCGTCTCGTTGACCAGGAGATCGCTCAGAACATCAAGGCAGCCAAGCGTATGGTCGAGCGTCGCCGTGCCCAGGTCTGGGATGTCCTCGGTGACGTGATCCAGGAGCATCCTGTGCTGCTGAACCGTGCACCGACGTTGCACCGCCTCGGTATCCAGGCGTTCGAACCTGTCCTCATCGAAGGGAAGGCGATCCAGCTTCACCCCCTCGTGTGTGAGGCGTTCAACGCTGACTTCGATGGTGACCAGATGGCTGTTCACCTTCCGCTGTCTGCCGAAGCCCAGGCCGAGGCCAGGGTTCTGATGCTGTCCACGAACAACGTGCTGTCGCCCGCAAACGGCCGACCGATCGTGACTCCGTCCCAGGACATGATCATCGGGATGTACTACTTGTCCGCGCTCGCGCCCGACTCCAAGGGTGCCGGTCGTATCTTCTCATCGGTCGATGAAGCGATGATGGCGTATGACGCTGGTCACCTTGCACTCCACGCGCCGATCAAACTGCGTGTCGGGAATCTTGCGGGTGACGCCGAACTGCATGCGCAGCTCAAGCCTCTTCTCAAGGATCTCATCGACGACGACCCGGTGCCGGCTGAAGGCCTCACGGAGACCACCGTCGGCCGAGCGATCTTGAACGGTGCGTTCCCGATCGGGTTCCCGTATGTGAACGCCGTGCTGTTGAAATCCGACATCCGCACGCTCGTCGAAGAGGTGATCCACACCTACGACAAGCCAGATGTTGCAGACACGCTGGACAATGTCAAGGAACTCGGTTTCCACTACGCAACGCGTGCAGGTCTCACGATCGGTCTTGAGGATGTGAAGACGCCTCCCGGTAAGAAGCAGATCCTCGAGGCGTTCGAGAACCGTGCGGTCAAGGTCGAGAACCTGTACCAAAAGGGTGTCATCACGGGAGACGAGCGTCGTTCAGAGCTGATCGAGATCTGGACTGAAGCCACTGACAGGGTGAAAGACGCCATGCAGGAAACCCTGCATGCCGATCCGTTCAACCCGATGGACATGATGGTTCGCTCCGGTGCACGAGGCAACATCATGCAGCTGAGACAGATCGCCGGCATGCGTGGCCTGGTCGCCAACCCGAAGGGTGAGATCATTCCACAGCCCATCAAGGCGAACTTCCGTGAGGGCCTCTCGGTCCTCGAGTACTTCATCTCGACGCACGGCGCCCGCAAGGGTCTCGCAGACACGGCGCTTCGCACGGCTGACTCCGGGTATCTGACCCGTCGTCTGGTCGATGTCTCTCAGGAGATCATCATCCATGACGACGAGACCGAGGACCCGGGTCTGGTCATCAAGATCCGTGGCGAGGACGGCAAGGCGCTGAAGCAGCTGCGGAACCGCATCTTCGGGCGCATCCTCGCAGAGGACGTCAAGATCGGTCGCAAAGGTGCGAAGCTCCCGGACGGCCGCAAGCTCACCGAGGGGTTCGTGATCGACCGTGAAGCCGTCAACGGCATCACAGAGATCGAGGAGGTCACGGAGATCCGTGTTCGCTCACCGCTGACCGATTCGAGCCGTCACGGTATCTCGAAGGCGTCGTACGGTATCGATCTCGCCACAGGTGCGATGGTCGAATCGGGAACGGCTGTCGGGATCATGGCAGCCCAGTCGATCGGTGAGCCTGGTACTCAGCTGACGATGCGTACGTTCCACACCGGAGGTATCGCCGGTCAGGACATCACACACGGCCTTCCGCGTGTCCAGGAACTCTTCGAGGCTCGCACACCAAAGGGTGTCGCTCTCCTCGCCGAGCTCGGTGGCGCCGTGACGTTCGAAGACGATCCAGAAACCGGAGACCGCTACATCGTGGTGGTCGACGGTGAAGACGAGCTGCGGTATCTGCTGCCGGTGCGCGCCAAGCTACGCGTGGCCGAGGGTGACATCATCGAACCCGGGACGCAACTGACCGAGGGTCCGCTGGATCCGAAGGAAGTCCTCGACATCCAGGGTGTCCGTGCATGCCAGATCTATCTGGTCGAGCAGGTCCAGGAGGTCTATCGCTCACAGGGTGTGGACATCCACGACAAGCACATCGAGCTCATCGTGCGCCAGATGCTGCGTCGGGTTCGGATCGTGAGTCCCGGCGACGGGCCATGGTTGCCCGCTGAGCTCATCGATGCTCAGGAATTCCGCGACACGAACAGGGAACTGGTCGAAGACGGGAAGCAGCCTGCTGAAGGCCGTCCCGAGTTGATGGGTATCACGAAGGCGTCGCTTGCGACCGATTCGTGGCTCTCCGCCGCTTCGTTCCAGGAGACGACGAGGGTCCTGACCGAGGCATCGCTCAACTCCAAGTCTGACTACATGCGTGGTCTCAAGGAGAATGTGATCATCGGCAAGCTGATCCCTGCTGGAACAGGCTCTGATGTGTATCAGCAGATCCAGCCTTCACTGCCCGACGCCCAGGTGCCGACGGCAGCAGGCCTCTTCGGTGAGGTCGAGGTTGAAGCTGCAGCCGATGCGTTGCCGGCCGACCCTGCGGAGTGGCTTGCATCTCTGGGTGCTCCAAGTATCGATACTCCAGCCGAAGACGAAGACACGGAGTAGCGAAACTTCGTACTGTCGACAAGGAGCCGCCCCTCGGGGCGGCTCCTTTCTCGTTCACGGTCTACGGATAGCGACGTACGACTTGCGATCTACCTTCCCCCGCTACCTTTCTCCCATGCTCAAGTTCACGCTGTTCGGCATTCCGGTAGGAGTGCACATAACCTTCCTGTTCGTCGCGTTGTTGGGTGCAACGGCGTACAGGGGATGGGACATCGCCCTGTGGACGGTGGCCGCCTTTGTGTCGATCCTCGCTCACGAGATGGGTCATGCGCTTGTCGCACGCGGATTCACCGCGAGGGGAGTGAACGTCACCCTTTACGGCCTCGGCGGAGTGACGAACTACACCCACACCGGTGCCATGGAGCACTGGAAGTCGTTCATCATCTCTGCCGCTGGTTCCACGGTCGGCATCGCCCTTGGAGGCGCCGTCTGGTTTGCGGCACGTTCGGGCGTGTTCGACGGTGGCGGGCACGAGGTGATTGTCTTCATCAACTCGCTCTTCTTCACGTCGCTCGTGTGGGGGGTTCTCAACTGGGTACCGATCGTGCCCCTCGACGGTGGGCACATGGTGCTGCACTTCAT
>JBDLIR010000113.1:0-6226 GCA_039714815.1 Actinomycetota bacterium
ATGCCGTCCGCATGTGGACGGTATGGACGCCAGAAGAAGTCGACGTCAGTACGGAACCCCGATCGCGTGGCAGAGGAACGCGTTGAAGTTCGAACCTGCCTTGAAGATCTTGTAGAGGTCTGCATCGAATTCGGGGGACGTGACCGCCTTCTGGGTGAGGCGGTGCGCAGCGATGAAACTCTTCATACGAAGGTCATCCGCGTACGCAAAGCCGGTGTCGTACTGCTTTGGAACCCTCTTGAGGCTGTTCTCCTCTTCGGCTTCGAGGTTCCAGACATTGGTGAAGGCCTTGTACCTGGTCGCCTTCCTCCACCTGTCAGGGTCGTCATAGATACCGTCGCGAATCTGGTGAGCGACCTTGGTCTCAGGATTCCACATGCCGATACCGGCGAAACACCCACCCCGTTCGATGTGCACGTAGAAGCCAGGTGCGTGGACGTCCTTGCCCATCTCGTGCCGGAACTGGATACCGACATTCGTCTTGTACGGCGTCTTGTCCTTGCTGAAGCGCACATCCCGATACGGGCGCATCAACGAACCGCCGTTCGTCCGCGTATCTGCCGAGAAGTGATCGGACAAACCCCCGAGCCGCTCACCGAAATCCGCGATGAACTCCTTGGCTGGTTCACGGATGAGGTGGATGTATCGGTCTTTGTGCTCCTCCCACCACTGCTTGTTGTTGTTCTCCTCGAGTTCCTTCAAGAACGCAAAGATGGCTGGTGTGAAATACGACTGACGCATGGAACCTTCCTTCCTGATGACAATCTACGCCGTGACTGAGACAGATTCCACGGGTCTGGCTGAGAACACGTCGTTGATGCCTACGATTCGTACTGATCGGAGGCATCATGGAATACGCACTTCAGGCGGCAGGACCGTATCACCGGCTACTCGACGCTGCAGCGTTCGCCACAGAACGCGGCCTCGTGGCTCTCGCCCTCCCTGACCACTATCTGATGGCGCTCAGCGACGAAGAAGCAAGGACCACGCCTGCGCCGGACGCTTTCATCCAGCTCGGCGGCCTCGCCCGAGACACCACCGACATCGACCTCGTGATGCTGGTCTCCCCCATCACCTTCCGACATCCAGCGGTGATCGCAAAGATGGCGGTCACACTCGATCGCATGTCGAACGGCCGCTTCACCCTCGGCATCGGCACAGGATGGATGGATCGTGAGCACGAGGTATTCGGGTTCGACTATCCGGATATGAAGGAACGCTTCGCACGGCTCGAAGAGGCTCTGGCCTACGTCACCGCAGCGTTCGATCCTGAAACGCCCGGGTTCACCGGTGAGTACTACCAGCTCGAGTCGTTCCCTCTGTCGCCGGCGCCACTCGGCAAGCTTCCGATCCTCGTCGGTGGGACGGGTGCTCACAAGACGCCAAAGCTGGCCGGCAGGTATGCAGACGAGTTCAACGTCTATCCAGGTCCCGACCTGGCCGCTCGTATCGATCGGTTCCGCGTCGCCGCGATCGATGCGGGACGCGACCCTGACACCATCCTCTTGTCGTCAAGCGGTCAGGTCGTTGCCGCCGCGACGGAAGCGGACTTCGAGGACCTGATGAACGCAAACGCAGAGAAGGCCGGGATCACGAGAGAGGAACTCGAAGGACACTACGAGAAGCGCCAGACTCCCCGTGGAACGTACGAGCAGGTCAACGAAACCCTCGACCGCTTCACCGACCTCGGGATCCAGCGATTCTATTTCCAGGGCATCTTCACCCCGACCGATACGGGAAGATTGCTCGACGGCCTTGGCGTTACATGAGTATGGACCGCACAACGATCGACGCAGGTGGCAAGGTCAGTGTTCTCGACCACGGGGGCACGGGGCCGCTGATCGTGTGCGTGCACGGACTCGAGGGTTCGGCCTACAACTGGAATCTCGTCGCCCCGCACCTTGCCGAAACCCATCGGGTCGTAGCACCCGACCTCTCGGGTTTCGGATACACGGACCCCCTCGACAACGATTCAACCGTTGAACGCAACTCGGAACTCGTCGCAGACGTCATCGACTACTACGGGGGACCGGCGATCCTCATCGGGAACTCGATGGGTGGACTCATCTCGATCCTCACCGCCGAGCGATACCCGAACAAGGTGTCGCGGGTGGTTCTCGTCGACCCTGCAGCCCCCGTCTTCTCGTGGTTGTCCGTGAGTCCGGCTGCCTCAGCGCGCCTGTCCGTTCCCATCATTCCGTTCCTCGGCCCCCGCATCATCGAGGCGTACAAGCAGAGAATCACTCCAGAAGCCGGCGTACATGAGGCGCTCAACTTCGTGGCTGCGGACGCTTCAAAGATCGACCCTTCCGTACATGCCCACGCACTCGAGATCGCTGAACTCCGGCGCCTCCAACCGTGGGCGACCGACGCACTCGTCCAGGCGACGAACTCGATCAAATCGTATGTGCTGCGCAAGGGACGATTCGCCAGCCTCATCCACAAGCTGAGCCAGCCCACGCTGCTGATGCACGGGACGCAGGACGAACTGGTCCACGTCGAAGCGGCGATGTGGATGTCCCGCCAACGTCCAGACTGGACGGTCGCCTACCTCAGGGGTGTCGGCCATGTACCCATGCTCGAGGTCCCGCACCGCTTCCTCTCCGTGTTCGACGCATGGGAAGAGGCACTCGCCTAGCCGCGGGCTGATGGCTGTCGCCTAGAATCCACCACATGACCAGCGTTATCGCAGTTGCGAACCAGAAGGGCGGGGTCGCCAAGACCACAACCGTCCACACGATCGCCGAGGCCCTGTCCGACCGTGGCAAGAAGATCCTGATGATCGACCTCGACCCCCAGGCATGCCTCACATATGCGACGGACTCCCAGCCTGACGACCTCGACATGACGATCCACGACGTGTTCCTCGGAAGGGCCAAAGCCGGCGACGTGCTGCTCGAGCGTGAGGGGCCGGACATCCTGCCATCGTCGATAGACCTTGCAGGCTCTGAGATCCACCTTCTCACGAAGACGGGGCGCGAATTCGTGTTGAAACGTGCGCTCGCCGACGTCAAGGACCGCTACGACATCGTGCTCATCGACTGTGGCCCATCACTCGGGATCCTCACGGTGAACGCTCTGACAGCAGCCGACTTCGTGTTGATCCCGTTCCAGGCGGAGACGCTGAGCGACAGAGGCGTGGGCCAACTCCTCGAAACGATCGACGATGTCAGGCACTACACCAATGAGAACCTCGAGATCCTCGGCGGAGTTGCGACCATGTTCGACTCGCGCACGAACCTCTCGAAGCGCGTCCTCGTCGACGTCGTCGAGACCCACGGACTGGTGGTCATCGAACCGCCCATCCCGAGGTCGGTCCGCGTCGCAGAGGCGCCGGGTGAAGGGGTCTCGGTTCTCCAGCACGCACGGCGTTCGCGTTCGGCTGAGGCGTATCGAGACTTTGCGGAGAACCTCGAGGCACTGTTATGACGAAGGGCAAGGATCCGAAGGGCAAGCGTGCCCTCTTCGAAGTGCCTCCGATCGAACTCGACGACCCGCTCAGAGACGATCCGCTGATCGAGCACCACGAAGCCGAAGGCCATGAGGCTCTCTACTCCGCGGGGCCCCGTGAGAGAGGTACCGCACTGTTGACCTGCTCCGAATGCAAGGTGCGGTCGAGGGTCTCACTCATCGAGACCATGGTGCGCATCCTGTCGATCTCGTGGTGGAACCCGATGAAGCACTACTCGCGGTGGATACAATGCCCTGCATGCCAGACCCGCACATGGTGCAAGGTCGAGTGGCTGGGATAGCGGTACTCAGCCATCAGCCATCAGCGAGCGGTCCAAGAGCGAAGCGGGTCCTTCCTCCGGCTTCCGCTTTCCGCTTTCCGCTTTCCGCTTTCCGCTTTCCGCGAAGATCTCGCGTCACGCAAACGTATGGAGGCCCCATTCTTCCTGACGGCTGACAGCTGACGGCTGACGGCTCTCAGCTCACAGAGTCCATGAACGAACCGCGGTTGACCACGAAACGAACATGCGCGGCCCTGGCGACAACCTCCTCACCGGCGGTGACGGTCGCTACGAAATCCACCCGGCGACCCTTCACTGAAACGACGGTCGCCGTCGCCACGACGGTGCCTCCGACCGGTGTTGGGGCATAGTGGTCGATCTCGAGGTGGGACCCGACCGTCGTGTAGTCGTCATCCACAAGACCGGCAATCGCGGCAACAGCGGCCTCCTCGACCAGCGCCGCGACCTTCGGTGTCCCGAGTACGGGGAGATCTCCCGAACCGAGCGCTATCGCAGTTGCCCGCTCGTCGGTTGTGAACGTGACGGTTGCGGTGTTTCCCTGTTCGATCATGACGATTCACGATAGTCCGGCCGCCACTGCCTGTAGCGTGTAGGGCTATGAACGACTGGAGAATAGAAACGGCCGGTCCCGTCACCGTGGTCACGATGACGACCGGTGAGAACAAGATCTCACGCGAGACGCTTGACGCGTGGAACCAAGCACTTGACACCCTCGACGCACGCACTGGCCCACACGCACTCGTCATCACCGGCGAGGACAAATACTGGTCGACCGGCCTCGACCTCACCGCTGTTGCAGAGATGAGCCTCACGGACAGGGACCGCTTCCTCGCCGATCTCGACCTGCTTCTCGAGCGCCTCCTCACCGCAGGGTACGTCACGATCGCTGCCCTCAACGGGCACGCCTATGCCGCCGGCGCATTGCTCGCACTCGCGTGTGATTACCGCGTGATGCGCATCGACAGGGGCTTCTTCTGTCTTCCCTCCGTCGACATCGGGATCCCCTTCTCACCGGGGATGACGGCGCTCATAACCGCAAAGATCCCTCAACCGGCGGCTCACGACCTCATCGTCTCGTGCAGAGCCATCGGTGCACGAGAAGCCCTGGTCGCCGGGGCCATCCACCGCGCTGTCGATGCGGACAACGTGATGCCGGCCGCGACCGAAATCGCACACGCCTACGCGGACAAGGATCCCGAGACGCTCAAGACGGTGAAGCAACGGATGTACGGGGCAGCGGTCGCTGCTCTCACCGGATCGCGATGATCCACCCGATCGACCGGCTTGCCGGCCTCGCCCTCTCCAGAGGTCCCCGACATCTCAGGTTCTTCTCTAAGGGTTGGGGTGACGCATCGCTCATCGATCCATCAGAGACACTCAACAGTCCGCCCGCCCCGATCACCATCGAGTGGCTGACACGGTCCACGGACTCGGCAGGGCACATCGTTCAACACGGCACGTTCGAAAGCCCTGCACCGCATCTACCCCACCGCTCGAAGGTTGCCAACGTGCTCTCCATTTCACCGTCCTCACCCACTGACAGGGTCGTCGTGCTCATGCCGGCGTGGAATGAACACGACCCCAAAGTTCGCGTTGCAATGGCGAGGCTTCTCGCTGACAAGGGCGTGCGGTCGCTGATCCTCGAGAACCCGTTCTACGGGACACGCCACCCCGACCCCGGCGGCGGTCAACCCATCGCCACGGTGTCCGACTTCATGATCATGGGCGGTGCCGCCGTCAGCGAGGCACGGGGAATCCTCGCGGGAGAGATCGCCGAAGGGTCGTCCATTGGCGTATCCGGCTACTCGATGGGTGGCAACACCGCGGCGATCGTGTCTGCCACACTCGACCTTCCCGTTGCAACCGCGCCGCTGGCGGCATCACATTCCCCCGGGCCGGTGTTCCTCGACGGCGTGCTCAACGGCGGCATCGACTGGGAAGCACTCGGAGGCCGTGAGCACGAACAACGACTTCGCGACGCCCTCACGGGGGTATCGGTGCTCGACCTGGACCCGAAACCGCACCTCGCAAAAGCGATCATCGTGCGGGCGGCGTCTGACGGATACGTGCCGGCATCGGCGACCCAGGAACTCGTTGACCATTGGCCTGGAAGCGAACTGCGCGTGCTTCGTGGAGGCCACGCAAGCCTCATATGGTTCCGCAAGGACCAGCTGACGACCGCAATCGTCGATGCGTTCAATGCAATGGAGGAATGAGCTTTCAGCCGTCAGCCGTCAGCTTTCCAAGAGCGCAGCGGGTCCAAGAGCGAGCCTGCGAGCGGGTCCGCGAGCCCTACGCCCTCTTGAGCTGGAAAGCAGCTACGACCTCGATCAATCCGAAGAACACGGTGTAGATCCCCATCAACACGGCGAACACACCGATCGTGACCTCGGGCCACACGAGGACGATCACCCCGAAGAGTGCGGTGATCGCACCGAAGACGATCCGGAGACCTCTGTCCGGCAGGTACTCGT
>JBDLIR010000114.1:0-6225 GCA_039714815.1 Actinomycetota bacterium
AGACAACGCCCTGTCGCTGCTTGCACTCGTCGGACGCGAGGACATCGGCGTGTACCGCGGGTGTGAACGCCCCCTCCTACGTCCCCTGTACACCGCAGAGTACGTGCACGGCCCGACGGGTGTTGACGGCGCCGAACTTCCCAGCCCCACCGTGAGCGCACGACCGGCACATGGTGTGGACTTCATCGTCGAGACGTGTCTCGCTAGCGACGACAACACGGTCACTCTGTGCCCGCTCGGGCCGCTGACGAATATCGCAATGGCGATAGCCAAAGAGCCGGCGATCGTTCCCAAGATCGCGGAGATCCTGTGGATGGGAGGCGCATTCGACGAACCAGGGAACACGACCCGCGTCGCCGAGTTCAACGCCTACGTCGACCCGCACGCCGTCCACATCGTGTTCACATCCGGGATCCCGCTCACCATCTTCCCCCTCGATGTGACACACAAGGCGCTGATGTTCCCCCGCCACGTGGAGGATCTTGCGAGCTACGCCACGCCTGCAGCGGACGCGGCGGCTGGGATGATCCGGTACTACGAGAAGCACGATGTTGAGAAGTACGATATCCCAGGTGCACCCATGCATGATCCATGCGTGATCGCGTACTGCATCGACCCGACGATCTTCAGCGGTACTACCCACCACGTCGCTGTCGACACCACGCACGAGGACACGATCGGGAACACGTACATCGACGACGGTGCGGGCGAGGAGAACGCCACCGTGATGACGAGCGTCGATGCCGAACGGTTCTTCGACCTCGTCGTCAAGCGGATCGGGTCGCTGTGAGTGAAGCGCCCCTGGCCGGAATCACCGTCATCGAGATCGCAGGGATCGGTCCCGCACCGTTCGCATGCAACCAGCTCGAAGACATGGGTGCGACGATCGTGAAGATCGATCGTCCGGGTGGCCACGGACTCCCAGAAACGATGTCGTCGATCGGGAGTCGTCCACGGCCGACCGTGTCGCTCAACCTCAAGGACGCTGCCGACCGAGAGGTCGCGACGACCCTCGTGGCGCACGCCGACGTGCTCGTCGACCCGTACAGGCCAGGTGTTGCCGAGCGTCTCGGAATCGGGCCGGAGGAGATGTGCAAACGAAACCCTCGCCTCGTGTACGCACGGATGACCGGTTGGGGACAGGATGGGCCGTATGCCGCGATGGCGGGACACGACATCAACTACATCGGGCTGAGCGGGTCGCTTGCGGCGATCGGGCCAAGAGACGAGCCCATGCCTCCGCTCAATCTCGTCGGGGACTACGGGGGAGGAGCGATGTTCGCAGTGACCGGGATCCTCGCAGCCCTCGTCGAGCGGGCAACGACCGGAGTTGGCCAGGTGATCGACGTTGCGATGGTCGATGGCGCCGCTGCCCTCACGGGGCCGATCCGTGAGCTCCACAACGTCGGCTTGTGGTCACCGAAGCGCCGGACGAACCTGCTTGACGGAGGTGCCCCGTTCTACGCTTGCTACCGGACCTCAGACGATGAGTTCATGGCCGTTGGTGCGCTCGAACCCCAGTTCTACTCCCTGCTCGTCGCAGGCCTCGGACTCGATGAATCAGAATTGGGTAACCGCCTCGACCCCCGTGAGTGGCCCGGTCTCGCGACGGTGTTCTCCGACGCGTTCGCGTCGCGCACACGCCAGGAGTGGACGGAAGTCTTCGACGGGACGGATGCCTGTGTCACGCCTGTGCTTTCGATGGGTGAGGTTGGCGAGCACCCCCACAACGCGGCGCGCGAAGCGCTGATAGCTACCGCTTCAGGACCCCGGCCCCACCCGGCGCCACGGTTCTCGTCAGATGGATCGGCGAGGCGTACCGCTTTGTCTGACGCCGAGACGGTCGAGGCGCTCCTCGTCTCCCTTGGAATCGAGGCCGATGTGGTGGGTGAGATGCTCGGGAGCGAATCCGTGAGCTGGGATTGATGCCAGCACCTGCATCAGTTAGGCGGTCAACCGGGCATAATGGCGGTTCGCAACATTGTGACCTGGAGGTGTGGTGAGAGCCGTAGTGGTTGGAGCCGGTGCGAGCGCGCGCGACCTCATCAAGCGCCTCGGGGACCCGTGGACCATCATCGTCGTCGATACCGATCCCGGGCGCCTCGACATCGTCTCGGACATGCGCGAGGTGGAGACGGTCCTCGGTGATGGGTCGAGTGCGGTCGTCTTACGCGCAGCAGGGATCGAGCGGGCGATCTCATGTGTAGCGGCTACCGGGAGCGACGACGTCAACCTCGAGGTCTCGCGTCTTGCTAAAGATGCCGGTGTCGAGCAGGTCATTGCTGTCGTCCGTGTTCCCGACCGCTCCGTGGAGTACCGGGATGTCGGTGCCGAGACGATCACACCGGCTCGCCTGGCCGCCCACGGCCTCGAGGTGGCGATGGAACCTCGAAAGCTCACATCGACGACCTTCGCTGAGGGGAAAGCCGAGGCGATCGAATTCGAGATCGCACCCGATTCACCGGTCCAGGGTATGGCGCTTCATGAGCTTCACTCCGCCCAGTGGGTCGTTGCCGCGGTGTTGCGCGACGACGAACTGGTGGTTCCCCATGGAGACACCGTGCTTCTTTCGGGAGACAGGGTCACGGTCGTGGGAGCTGCATCCGACTTCTCCCAGGTGGTTCGTACCTTCGCGGGAGGCGTTTCGAGATTCCCCCTGGAATTCGGCCGCAAGGTCGTCGTTGTCCTCGCGGACGCTGCCGATCGGGCGTTAGCGGTGAACGAAGCTGCGTACTTCGTGCGGAACACGAACGCAGAGGAGTTGGTCGTCGTGCACCGCGATGTCGATACGATCAAGAACCAGGCCGAAGCGGCCGAGTTCGAGAGCCTGTTGGCCTCGACAACCACCGAGCAACTCGGTGTAGAGGTCCGTCATCGGCCTGTCCATTCGAATCCAGACGATGCGCGCGTGACCGTCGCATCCCGCGAGAGCGTGGGCGCGATCGTTGTCGAGATGCCGAATCGCTCGCGGATGAGGCCGTACGCAAGGATCCCTGCGATCCTGACCGACCTCGCGCCTTCCGGTGTGCCGATCCTTTTCACGAGGGGCGACGCCAGTTTCGCCAGGATCATCGCCCCGGTCACACGCACACCGTCTGGCGATGTGGCATGTAGAGCGGCCATCGACATTGCGCGGAGGTCTGGTAGCGGGCTCACGGGTGTGTCCGTCGCTAGCCCAACGTTCATGGGGTCCGACGACATGGTTGAGCGGCGTGCCGCGACCGCATGGCTTCACCGTGAGGCAGCGGTCCACGACGTGGATTCGTCAAGCGAAACCGTGAGAGGCAACCCGGTGAAGGCGATCTCTGCGGCCACCGCGCATGACACGTTGCTCGTCCTGTCGATGCCGACGTTCCCCATGTCCAGGGTCAGGCCAGGCACGGGAGTCTGGGCGGCGGCGAGGGCCAAGGGGTCGGTGCTGTTCGTGCCTTCGGGAACGTGACATGACACCCATCATCGCTGCAGGGGCTGAAGGAGTCCTGCCGAACGCAACGACCTTCGTCGCGATCGGTCTCGGTGCGTTCCTTCTCCCACTCCTTGCACGACGGGTCGGCCTACCGGCGGTCGTACTCGAGATCCTCTTCGGATTGCTGATCGGCCCCCAGGTACTCGGCCTCATCGGTTCCGCGACGACATCTGAAGGTTTCATCCTCGTACTCGCCGAACTCGGCCTCTTCCTGTTGATGTTCCTCGCCGGCTTTGAGATCGACTTCGATTCGCTGGAGAGGGAGGGGAAGTGGCCGATCATCTTCGGCCTCGGGTTCTTTGCGGTCATCGTCGCGATCTCGTGGTTCGGGCTTGGCCTTGTCGGGTTGGAGTCGACGAACCAGCAGATCTTCTTGACGTTGCTGATCTCGGCGGCGTCCGTCGGGATCATCGTGCCGGCACTGAGGGCGACCGGGCGCACGTCGACCCGCCAGGGCCAGGTCACGATGGTGATCGGTGTCCTCGCCGAGTTCATAGCCGCCACCGGTGTGATCGTCTTTTCCGTGTGGCTCGAGAACGGCTGGGGCATCGAGTTGTTCGCCGTTCCCGTGTTCGTCGTGATCCTGCTCGGGTCGCTGTGGGTCATGAGGACGATCGCGTGGTGGTTCCCCGAACGCGCCGAGCGACTTTTCGCCGAGCACGATCAAGACGAGTTGGGCATCAGATTCTCGTTCGCCCTGTTGTTCGTGTTCATCGGTCTGTCCCTCGCACTTGGCATGGACCCGATCCTCGGAGCGTTCATGGCGGGTGCGATCCTTGCGTTCGTGTTCAGAAACTCCGGCGATCTGGAACAGCGACTGTCCGGCTTTGCCTACGGGTTCCTCATCCCGGTCTTCTTCATCTCCGTTGGCGTGCAGTTTCCTCTCGACGCGCTTGCAGATCCTCAAGTGCTCACCGCCGCGATCGGGATCATCGTCGTAGCGATCGCAGCGAAGATGATCCCCGCACCCCTGTTGATGCTGCGGGGCCTGTCGTTCCGCGACAGCATCGGTTCCGGGATCCTCCTCGCGGGTCAGCTCAGTGTGATCATCGCCCTGGCGGCCGTCGGTGTCGCCAACGGCGTCATCGACGAGGGACTCGCCGCCGGCGCCGTGCTACTGGTCGGCGTGACCGCGATCCTGTCACCTGTCCTGTTCAAGCTTCTCTCCCCGCCGATCGACGATATGTCAACCGCCGGTGTCGAGCACCTCTAGACGCTGAGCGAACCTCGCGATGACGATCACGGCCACGAAGGCGGCCGTTGCTATCGCGATGGATCCGATGACGAAGCTGTCTGGTGTTCCGATGAGCGTCGAGTCGATGCCGAGCGGCCAGGGCCACAGCACCCGTGTCGAACCCGCCATGAGGCCGATCAGCGACGCGAGCACGGCGTCGTGGTTCACCGAAAGGGCCTTGTGCAGCACCTGGGAGAACAAGCCGAGGCCGACGATCGCCCCAACGAGGAACACACCGAGCGTCACGAAGTCTCGATCCGTGACTGCTCCCAGAACCGCTCCGTACATCCCCATGAGCACCAGCAGAAACGAACCGGATATACCAGGCAGGATCATTGCGCAGATTGCGATCGCCCCTGCGCCGAAGAACGCCCAGAGAGCGGGGTCTGCGAGCTGGGACACGGTCTCTTCGGTGGTGCCAGTGCGCAGCCCGAGCACGATGAACACGCCGATCCCAACTCCCGCAAGGAGCACGATGCTCATCGTCGACCACCTCTTGACCATCTGCCACGTGATGACGACCGATCCCGCGACAAGGCCGAAGAAGAGGGAGGCCATCGGCACGGCCTGGTCCCTGAGCAGCGTCTCGAGGACCTGTGCCAGCAGTGCAACGGCGAGCAGTATCCCGACCCCGAGGGAGATGATGAACGTCCAGTCGACCTGTGTGAACCAGTGTTTCGTGTCCTTGAAGTCCCCACGAACGAGGTTCCCCAACATGAGCGATCCGGCACGCACGGAGGTGATCAGGCGGTCGTATATACCGAAGATCAGCGCGATCGTACCGCCGGAAACCCCGGGCACGATGTCGGCTGCGCCCATGGCGAACCCACGGGCGATCGAAAGGGCGATCGTTGAAAGCATGTCGGCGAGTGTAGGTTGGAGCAGCGCTACAACGATGGAGGAACAATGCGTGCAGTGGTGCAGCGCGTCGGGCATGCCGAGGTGGTCGTGGATGGTGACGTCATCGCTTCCATCGGGCCGGGAATGCTTGTGCTCGTCGGTGCTGTGGATTCAGACACACCTCAGGAAGTCGCTGCCCTTGCGGCGAAACTCCTGTCCATGCGGATCTTCTCGGACGCTCAGGCGAAGATGAACCTGTCCGTCGCCGATACCGGTGGGGCTGTGCTCGTCGTATCGCAGTTCACGTTGCTTGCCGACATCACCAGAGGGCGCAGACCATCCTTCACGCCGGCAGCGCACCCTGAACATGCCAGGACGCTCATCGATCAACTCGTGTCCGTCATGGGCGAACAGGGAGTGCAGGTGGCAATGGGACAGTTCGGCGCGCTGATGGAGGTGTCGTTGACCAACAGCGGTCCTGTCACCTTCATCGTCGATGTCGAGAACGGACGGGTCGTGTAGTCGCAGGACAGCGTTCACGGTTTACGGTTCACGATTCACGGTCTTCCGGCATCTGACAGCTTCTTGAAGGCCCCCTCTGTCTCGTTCCTCGACATCTCCCCCAGCAAGCTGAGGCAGAGAAAGAAGATTGCTTCCCTCTCTCGACGAAGTCGGAGGGGGCTTC
>JBDLIR010000115.1:0-6182 GCA_039714815.1 Actinomycetota bacterium
GATGGAACGTCTTTTCGACGGTGTGTATGAGGTAGGCAGTGGGGGCGGCGGTGATGCTTACAGCGTCGATGGCGACGAGGGCGTGACCCTGGTTGACACTCTGGTCCCCGGCAGGGAAGGTGCAATCGCCGAGAACCTGCAAGAGATCGGCCGTACTCTCGACGATGTCAGAGCGATCCTGCTCACCCATTCCCACATGGACCACACCGGAAGCGCAGCGGCTATCAAGGCGACATCCAAGGCCACCGTCTACGCATCCGAAGCGGACACACCCGCGATCCAGGGAGTCGTGAAGCCACCCGCACCACCTACCCATTGGTATTTCCGGCCCATGTTCTGGTTGGCGGTCTTCTTCGCTGACGCACCTCCCGTAGAGGTCGACCACTTCGTCTCCGAAGACGCCAAGGAACTACTTCCGGGCGATCTTCGTGCCATCGACACGCCCGGACACACTCCTGGACATACCTCGTACCTTCTGGATCGAGACGGCGGGCTCCTGCTTGTGGGGGACGCCGCCTGGTCGACCAAGGACGGAAGGGTGAAACGCGGCTACAACCGGTCCACACCAGAAATCGACGGCAGTCTGGGCCATCTCGCCGAACTCGAGTTCGAGGTCGCAGCCTTCTGCCACTCCAAACCGATCCACGCACAGGCCTCAAGAGCATTCCGCAGATTCGCAGAGTCCCTCACCTAGCCGAAGCGCCCGATCGGCACGGATCCGGTGATGTGCATGCGAACTCGGTTCGAACCTGCGAAGGGCGATCGGCCGACCGAGTGGCCACGCAATCACGCACAACATAAGGGGAGACGTTGTCAGAACGACAACGCTTGTGGGCCCGGCAGGACTTGAACCAGAAGCGCCGAACCGGTATTCGGTCGCTTCGAACAACGAACACCCATACCGCCAGGCTTGCGAGGCAGAGGGCCGACTGGGTGCCAGAAACTCGATCCGAGCTCTCTCGAGCGGCTGCTTTCTTGAGTGGGCCCGGCAGGACTTGAACCTGCGACCGATCGATTATGAGTCGACAGCTCTAACCAACTGAGCTACGGGCCCGTTCACGGAATCCTACGCCGCTCCCCCGGCCTTCTACTGATTCGTGCGGGAGCGATTGACTGCTGCGCTCCCCGATTCGGCACCCTGCAACTTCATTCGGGCAGTTGACAAACTAACTGTATATCCGCTACCTTCGGATGTGTGAACAAGGACCTCCAGAGACCGGAACGCTGGTCGGTCGCTGACGGCGACACGATTCGATCCACGAACACAAGCGTCGTGTTCGATCACATCTACTCGAACCGCCGAACCGATCGAGCCTCGATCGCCCGCGACACAGGACTCTCCCCGACCACGGTTTCCGCCATCACAGGCAACCTCCTCGAGGCGGGCGTCATCCGCGAATCCGGCAGCGGAGCCTCACGGGGAGGACGACGGCCGATCGTTCTGGAGATAGTCCCCGGTGCACGGCTCTCGATCGGTGTCGAGGTTGGCGCGAGCCATATCACCGTCATCGTCCTCGATCTCTTCGGCACGGTCATATCACGCTCCAGCCAACCGATCCTCACCGCCAATGCCGGGGTCGAGTCGGTCGAGATGATCAAGTCGATGCTCGAAGGAATCCTCGCCGAGCTGCCCACGGCAAGTCGGGTCGCGGGCATCGGTGTGGGCATCCAGTCGCGCGTCGCCCGACCCGGATGGAAGGGAATCGATCTCGACGCTGAGCTCCGTGACTCGTTCGGGATACCCCTCTGGATCGACAACGATGCAAACCTCGGAGCGCTCGCCGAGGCTTGGTGGGGCCAGGGGCAGGACGTCGCTGATTTCACCTACGTCAAGCTCGGAGGCGGTGTCGGGTCGGGACACATCATCGCGGGAGACATCCACAGGGGTCACAGTGGAGCTGCCGGCGAAATCGGGCACACGCCATCGGAACCCGGGGGTCGACTGTGCCAATGTGGACGGCGCGGCTGCCTCGAGGCGTACATCTCTTCGCGCACGCTCGTCGAGTTCTACCTCGATGAATGCGATGACTGCGAATCGACCGGGACCCATACGACGGACCGCAGACTGCTCATCGAAGCGGCCAACCGCGGCGAGGAACCCGCACGCAGGATCGTCTCCGACGCCGGGAAGCGACTCGGAGCTGCACTGTCCACCGTGATCGGGATACTCGCCCCTGCCATGATCGTGCTGTCGGGTCCGATCACCGCAGCGTCCGACTTCATGGAAGCTGTGAAGACCCAGATCGAAGAGTTGGCATTTGAGCAATCCGCAGAAGTGTGCAAGCTCGTGATCTCCGAACTCGACCAGGACGCCGGGGCCGTGGGAGCCGCGACGTTGGTCATATCCGAAGTGTTCAGACACGGCGTCACGGAATCCGACGCCACGTCACAAACAATCAAGGTATCCGGCTGAGGCCGGACAAGGAACGATCCCGCCCTGGGGTCGGCAAGGAAAGGGAAACGAATGAAGAGAATCCGTGGAATCCGGGTGGTTCTGCTTCTGTTGGTGTTCGCCCTCGTAGCGGCCGCTTGCAGCAGCTCCGACGAACCCGACGGAACAACCGAGGCGGCGGCGGAAGAGGGGTCCATCTGGGTCCTGCTTCCCGATTCGTCGACATCCGCCCGCTGGGAGACAGACGATCGCAAGTTCCTCGATGAGGCGTTCACGGCAGCCGGTGTTGACTTCAACATCGTCAACGCGAACGGCGACTCCGCCACGCAGCAGACGCAGGCAGAGAATGCCATTGCTGCAGGCGCGAAGGTACTCCTCCTGGTCAACCTGGACAGTGGCTCGGGTGCAGCGATCATCGCTCAGGCACACGAGGCAGGCGTCAAGGTCATCGACTACGACCGCCTGACGGTTGAGGGCCCCGGCGCCGACGTCTACGTGTCTTTCGACAACGTCAAGGTCGGCGAGACGATGGCTTCGGTCCTCGAACCTGTGATCGACGCACTCGGCGGAACGCCGAACGTTGTGATGCTCAACGGTGGACCGACTGACAACAACGCAACGCTCTTCCGTGATGGCTATGCCGCAACGGTGGAGCCGAAGGTTGCCGCAGGCGACTGGAATCTCGTCGATGATCAGGCCGTCCCGGACTGGGACAACCAGCAGGCGTTGACGATCTTCGAGCAGATCTACACCGCAGCAGGCGGAGAAGTCGATGCTGTGTTCGCAGCCAACGACGGACTCGCAGGCGCGGTCGTTTCTGCGATCAAGAGCGCGGGCGCAGATCCGATCATCGTGTCGGGTCAGGATGCGACCGTTGGCGGGATCCAGAACGTTCTCGCCGGGCTCCAGACGATGACCGTCTACAAGGCAGTCAAGGCTGAGGCCGAGGCAGCCGCTGACGCGGCCGTCAAGCTCCTCAGGGGCGAAGAGGCATCGAGTCTCACGTCCGTGACGCTCAACAACGGCACGAACGACATCCCGTTCATCGCCCTCGAGCCGGTCGGTGTGACAGCGGACAACGTTGCTGATACCGTCATCGCTGATGGCTTCCGCACGTGGGATGAGATATGCGTTGGAGACTTCGAGCAGTACTGCCCGGCTGATCGTTAGATCGCGGCAGGAGTGACCAGTCTGATGGGGTGCCGGTCATCCGGCACCCCATCGACGACAGAGAACGCAGAGGTGGCATGACTGACCCGCAACCCATCCTCGAAACAAGAGGAGTGACCAAGACCTTCGGTGCCGTGCAGGCATTGACGAACGTCGACTTCGAAGTTCGAGCCGGGGAGGTCATGGCGCTTGTCGGTGACAACGGTGCCGGCAAATCCACGCTCATCAAGGGAATCGCTGGAATCCACCATTTCGATGAAGGCGAAATCTTCTTCGAGGGGGAAGTGCAGAAGATCCAGGGTCCCAGCGATGCATCAGCCCTCGGCATCGAGGTCGTATATCAGGACCTGGCTCTTGCAGACAATCTCGATGTCGTTGCGAACATGTTCCTCGGTCGCGAAGAAACAAGAGGCATGCTGCGCACCCTCGACGAACCCCACATGGAGGACACCGCGCGACAGATACTCGAAAGCCTCTCGGTATCGACGCTCACCTCCGTGCGCCAAACTGTTGCGGGCCTCTCAGGCGGACAACGCCAAGCGGTGGCCGTCGCGAAGTCGGTCATGTGGAATTCGAAGGCCGTCATCCTCGATGAGCCGACCGCAGCCCTCGGTGTGGCCCAGACGAGGCAGGTTCTCGATCTCGTGCGCACGCTCGCGGGTCGAGGTCTCGCCGTCGTACTCATCTCCCACAACCTCCACGACATCTTCGAAGTGGCCGACAGGATCACCGTCCTCAGACTCGGTCAGAACAGCGCTGTCTACAAAACCGATGAGACGGATCAACAGGAAGTCGTTCACACGATCACGGCCGGTGAGGTCAAGCACGTACCAGGGATGGCGAACCAATGAGCGACACGACCTCAGCCGAAACCGCCCAACAGACATCGCCGAGGTACATGGCGGAGGGCCCGAAGAACCTGCGGGACTATGTCGAGGCCTACGTCCAGCGTGTCCGTTCCGGGCAGTTGGGAGCGGTCCCGATAATGGTCGGGATCGCCCTCATCGTGGTCATCTTCGGGCTCCAGGAGCCGGTGTTCTTCAACGAACGCAACTTCGTCAATCTGCTGCTCCAGATGGCGGGTGTCACGACGATGGCGATAGGAGTCGTCTTCGTGCTGCTCATCGGAGAGATCGACCTCTCGATCGGCTTCGTGAGCGGCGTCATCGGCGTAACGATGACGCTGCTGCTCCGGCCGGACGACCCGGGATTCCCGTGGTTCCTGGCGATAGGGATCGCCCTCGTCGCTGCATCGCTCATCGGCATGCTCCACGGTTTGATCATCACGAAGGCGAATGTCCCTTCGTTCGTTGTGACGCTCGCCGGATTCCTCGCGTGGTCAGGCGTGGTCCTGATCATGACGACTCAGTGGTCCACGGCGGGCACGACGATCATCCAGGACGATGTCGCCCTCGGCATCGCGAACAAGTTCCTCCCCGGTGTCTGGGGATGGATCCTGTTCGTGGTGGCGGTGGGAGGCTTCGCCGCTTCCCTATTGGTTTCGGCGGCCTCGCGCCGCAAGCGTCGCCTCCCCGTCAAGCCGCTATCGGTGATCGGCATCCAGATCGCTGCGATGGCCATCGTTGTCGGGGGCGCGGTGTGGTACGCCAACACCGACCGAGGTGTTCCGGTTGTGACCGTGATCCTCGGCCTTCTCCTGCTCTTCTGGTCGTTCGTTGCGACGAAGACCACCTTCGGCCGACATGTCTACGCAGTCGGCGGAAACGCCGAGGCGGCTCGCAGAGCTGGAATCAACGTGGACAGCATCAGGGTGCGAGTATTCATGATCTCGAGCCTCATGGCCGGGATGGGCGGACTCATCCTTGCCTCGAGGTTGCGCAGCGTCGACACGGGCGCAGGCGGTGGCAATCTGCTCCTGAACGCGATCGCGGCGGCAGTGATCGGCGGTACGAGCCTGTTCGGTGGCCGCGGCGCCGTCGTCAGCGCCCTCTATGGAGGCATCATCATCGCATCGGTTGAGAACGGTATGGGCCTCCTCGGCTGGCCTTCGGGCGTCAAGTTCGTCGTCACAGGACTCGTGCTCCTTGCCGCAGTCCTCGTGGATTCGTTCTCGCGGCGCAAACAGGCGGCCAGCGGCGTTTCCTGACGCATGCCGCACAACCACGATCCCGTTCCGAAGAAGAGGGGAGGCCGCTCCGGTCTCCCCCTTCTCGTTGGTGGAATCGTCGTCACAGCCGCGGCACTCGTTGCCGCATGTTCGAACGCTCCGGCCGACCTGCCCGAGCCTGACGCGCTGACGCTTCGAGATGTCGCGTCGGACGTCGGGATCGATTTCGACCACGGAGCGTTCCATTGGGAGGAATCGCTCGATCCGGTCGCAATGATGGGCGGTGGTCTTTGTTGGCTCGACTACAACGCAGATGGCTGGATGGACCTCTATGCCGTCAACACGTACGCACAGAATGAGCACGGCCGATGGATCGACGCCGGTGGTCTCCCGACAAACGCGTTGTACGAGAACCGGGGCGGCGTCTTCACCGATGTCTCAGCGAAGTCGGGGACCGATGTCTCCGTACGCGGGAACGGATGCGCTGCGGGCGACCTGGACAACGACGGGGACCCGGACATCTACGTGACCACTGAACGATTCAACGTGCTC
>JBDLIR010000116.1:0-6128 GCA_039714815.1 Actinomycetota bacterium
AAAAAACCATTTACAAAGTATTAAAAAACATATTAAAGATTTAAGTGGTAAAAATTATACCGAATTGTATAGTATTAACAGTCCGGATTATGTTTTAATTCTCCATCGAGTCTGTCCCGACCGTCACAACGACGTCGCTGCCGGTCAACTCGTAGTACTTGGCGAACTTGATCGCCATCAGCAGGTTGCCGACACCCGATATTCCGAGCAGGGGAAGTTTCTCGATGATGTCATCGGACACGCCCCGGGATGCGAGGTACTCCCGGCCTGCCGGTTCGTTGAACAACCTGATCAGGCTCACCGATGCCTCGTCGTCGATACCCATGGCGATATCGGTGTTGCGCACGTTGTGGATCCATGGAATGTGTTTGTCGCCGATTCCCTCGATACGGTGTTCGCCGAAGCCGTTGTAGATCATCGTCGGGCACTGGACAGCCTCGCCCGCGCCGATCTTTGAACCAGGGAACCTCTGCTTCAGATAGTCACCGGAGGCGATCGTGCCTGCTGACCCTGTCGTCAGAGTCACCCCGGCGAACCGGTCGTTGGGC
This sequence comes from Actinomycetota bacterium, assembly GCA_039714815.1. Classification (GTDB taxonomy): domain Bacteria; phylum Actinomycetota; class Acidimicrobiia; order Spongiisociales; family UBA5794; genus JAMBLL01. The sequence continues at coordinate 549 of JBDLIR010000116.1, forward strand.
CCCATGACCTCCGTGAGAACCGCTTCCATAGCCGGTCCTGTCACCGAGTAGTGCCACAGGTAGTTGCCGAACTCGTCGAACTGGTTGAAGATCACGAGGTCTTCACCGGACGCACGCAGTTCGTTGCACTTGTCGAAGATCTCCTTGACGTTCGACTCTGTGCCGGGCGTCTTGATGATCTCGCCTGCGACGGACTCAAGCCAATGGAAGCGCTCTGCGCTCATGCCCTCCGGCAGGATCGCGACCGACTCGCACCCGAGAAGGTTCGAGTCGTATGCGCCGCCACGGCAGTAGTTGCCCGTCGACGGCCAGACAGCCTTCTGCGTCGAAGGATCGAACTGGCCGGTCACCAACCTCGGTGCAAGACAGCCGAACGCTGCGCCGACCTTGTGGGCCCCGGTCGGGAACCACTTGCCTTCGAGGACGATGATGCGGGCAGACACGCCGCTGATCTCTGGTGGGATCTCGAAATAGTTCACACCGCCGAAAGCACCACCACTCGACACAGGGTCATTGTGCCAGGTGATCCGGAACAGGTTGAGCGGGTCGAGGTCCCACAGGCCGACGCTTCTGAGGCGCTGCGTGACGTCGTCGGGGATGAGTTCCGGGTTGCGCATCTGCTTGAAGGTCGGGATGCGAAACGCCTGTTCCCTCGCCTTGCCGACGGCGGCGTCCAGAACAGCCTCGTTCACGGTCAGATCAATCATCGCTCGTTTCCTTTCAGCGTTGGAGTTCTATCTTGAGAGCTTCGAGATTCGGGTCTACCCGCAACGGCGCGCTCCCTGCTGCGGTGACTGCCTTCATCGCTGACGCGACATCCTTGAGTCCGCTCCCTGTTGCGAGGACGACGGCAGATTCATTCGCGCCCACGAGTCCGCGTTCAACCGCTGACGCCAGGCCCGCATAGGCAGCGGCCCCTGCAGGTTCAGCGAAGACGCCCGAACCCCGCGCAAGGGCCGGAATCGCCGCGAGGATCGCATCGTCGGAGACACGCAGATAGGCGCCGCCGGTCTCGACGACAGCGGCCATCGCCTTGACGCGGTCCCGTGGCAGGTCGGCGCTGATCGAATCGGCAACCGTGTCGGCGGATATCGGAGGCTTCGTGAGCACCTCCTCGCCAGTCTCGAACGCCTGGACGAGGTAGTCGCTGCCTGCGGCCTGGATGCCATAGATGCGCGGGGCATGGTCGATCCAGCCAAGAGCAAGCAGGTCTTTGACAGCCTTGTGGACGCCACCGATGATGGAGCCATCGCCAACGCTGACAAAGATCGCATCCGGGACGTTCCAGTCGAGTGACTCGAATATCTCGAGGCCCGCTGTCTTCTTGCCCTCGGTCATGAACGGGTTGTAACCGGTGTTGCGGTTGTACCAGCCGTATTCGGCCGCTGCGGCCATGCACAGGTCGAATGCATCCCCGTAGGTCCCGTTCACGAGTACGACCTTCGACCCGTATGCGAGAAGCTGAGCGACCTTCGCCTCGGGAGCGGAGGCAGGGACGAAGATCACGTTCTCGTATCCGACACTCGCGGAGAGGCCGGCCAGCGCAGCAGCAGCGTTCCCTGTGCTCGCTGTCGTGATGATCGCTGCCCCACGCTCACCTGCGTTGACGACCGCCATCGCCGACGCCCTGTCCTTCAGAGATGCGGTTGGTTCCCGGCCCTCGTCTTTCACCCACACCCGTGCGATGCCAAGATCTGTGGCAAGCATCGGTGCGTCGTACATCGGCGTGCCCCCGACGGTCAAGGGCGGGACAACGGTGTCGGGTGAGATCGGCATCAGCGCACGGAAGCGCCACATCGTGGTGTCGCGATCCGCTGCAAGCGATTCTCTCGACATATCGGCGGCGACGGCGTCGTAGTCGTACACGACGTCGAGGATCCCTTCGGTTCCGTGGTCCTCGCAGACGTACCCATCGAAGTCAGGGGGATAGGTGCGACCACAGATCACACAGGTGAAAGCGGCAACATTGTTCATCGGACCATCCTCGGTAGCCATACTCAAACGGGGCCATCGATGATGCGACCAACGGAACCGCGTGCTCAATGTCTACCAGATTAGCGCTGTCGCACGAGGTCAGGATATCCGGGCTTGGCCCGGTGCTCGAAGATGATCGATGTCTCGATGTGGGCGACTTCTGTCAACGTCGTGAAGCCCGATACGGCGACCTGTCGGAGATGGCCTGCGTCCTCGACGACCACATGACAGAGGAAGTCGTTGGCTCCTGACAAGTGGTAGACGCTTATGACCTCCGGCATCTCTTCGATGTGGAGCCAGAACCGGTCGACGTTGTCCTGGGCATGGCGGGTCAAACGCACCGCCACGAGCGCTTCGAGCCCGATCCCCATCACCTCTGGATCCACTTCGGCATGGAAACCGGTGAACACACCCCGGTCCGTCAGTCTTTGAACTCGCTCAGAACAGGTGGACGGTGCGATACCGGCCGCCGCGGCCAGCGCCTTGTTCGACAGCCGGCCATCCTCCTGTAGAAGCCGCACAAGGTGGCGATCGATTCGGTCAAGCGGAGCCTGGTTACCCATATGCCGAATTCCCTTCGGTCTAGCTGACAGTTATCCGACAATCTGCCAATAATTATACCAGAAGTCACCATAAGACCCGCGTATACGCAGAGATTTCCGAAGTGAGGCCGGCATGAACGAGTACAACCGACGCATCGGTGACAGGGACCTGTCACCTGAGAGCCTGATGATGGGCTACGGGTACCGACCCGAATGGTCCGAGGGATCCCTCAAGAGCCCTATCTTCCAAACGTCCACCTTCACGTTCGCCTCTGCTGAAGAGGGGAAGCGGTACTTCGAACTCGCCTACGGGCTCGACGAGGCACGTGAAGGGGAGACGCCAGGCCTCATCTACTCGCGGCTCAACAATCCTGATCTCGAGATCCTCGAGCAGCGTCTCACATTGTGGGACGACGCAGAGGCCGGACTCGTGTTCGCATCGGGCATGGCCGCCATCACCACGACACTTCTCACGTTCCTGCGCCCTGGAAGCGTGCTCGTCCACTCATCACCGCTGTATGGAGGCACGGACCATTTCATCAACCACATCGTTGGCCGGTTCGGGGTCGAGACGGTCACGTGGGAGCCCGGTACCGCGATCGAGGACCTCGATGCCGTCGTGGACGGTCGAGATGTCGCCCTGGTGCTCATGGAAACACCTTCCAACCCGACGAATGCGTTGTTCTCGATCAGCGAGGCGCGTGCCTTTGCAGACCGACACAGCACAGATAGCTACACAGTCCCGGTCGCTGTCGACAACACGTTCCTCGGCCCGCTGTGGCAGCATCCTCTCGCCCACGGTGCGGATATCGTGATGTACTCGGCAACGAAGTACATCGGTGGACACTCAGACCTCATCGCCGGTGCAGCGCTCGGCTCGGCGGAGTTGATGGAGCAGGTCGCTGAGATGAGGACGATTCTGGGGACCATGGCAACACCCCACACAGGTTGGCTCATGATGCGAAGCCTCGAAACACTGAGCCTTCGCATGCATCGCCAGAACGAGAACGCGCAGAAGGTCGCGGCGTTTCTCAACACCCATCCCAAGGTCGAACGTGTCGGATATCTCGGTCTCATCGACACCGAAAGCCCCGAGCACTCGACATACGAAGAGCAGTGCGAGGGTCCAGGGGCGATGATCTCCATCTGGGTTCGCGGTGGCGAAGCTGAAGCCTTCCGGTTCATGAACTCGCTCCAGCTCATCCACCTTGCTGTCAGCCTCGGAAGCACCGAGTCTCTCGTACAACACCCAGCGTCGATGACCCACGCCGGCGTTGACCCCGATGACAGGAAGCGGCACGACATCACGGACGCACTCGTCCGCCTGTCCGTGGGAGTCGAGAACGTGGACGACATCATCGCTGACCTCGCGACCGCACTCGACAAAGTCTGAAACACCACCAACCACACAAACGTGATTACGTATCGAAAGGACGAACGATGACCCGCAGCTGGGCAGAACCCTGGAAGATCAAGATGGTCGAACCGCTGACGTTGACAACACGGCCTGAACGCGAGGCGGCCATCGCCAGGGCTCACTACAACACCTTCCTGCTCAAGAGCGACGACGTCTACATCGACCTCCTCACCGACTCAGGGACGACAGCGATGTCTGACCACCAGTGGTCGGCCATGATGCTCGGTGACGAGGCATACGCAGGTTCGAAGTCCTTCTACAAGCTGGTCGCCTCCGTCCAGGATGTGTACGGATACGAAGAACTCATCCCCACACATCAGGGGAGGGGAGCCGAACACCTCCTGAGCCAGATCCTCATCAAGCCGGGTGACGTAGTCCCAGGGAATATGTATTTCACGACCACGCGCTACCACCAGGAACGCGCCGGAGGTCGGTTCGTCGACGTCATCATCGACGAGGCCCACAACCCCGACTCGATGCACCCGTTCAAAGGCAACATCGACCTCGACAAGCTGGCAGCCGTCGTCGACGAAGTCGGGGCGGATCGCGTCGCCTACGTCTCGTTCGAGACGAACGTCAACCTCGCCGGAGGCCAGCCTGCATCCATGGCCAACATCAAGGCCGTGTACGAATACTGCAGGTCCCAGGGGATACTCGTCATGCTCGACGCGACCCGCGCTCTCGAGAACGCGTACTTCATCCAGCAACGTGAGGCCGGATACGAGGACCGTTCCGTGGCTTCGATCCTCCGGGAGATCGCAGACAACTCCGACGGTGCGACCGTGTCGTCGAAGAAGGACAACCTCGTCAATATCGGTGGATTCCTCGCTGTGCGCGATCCGGAACTCGCTCGCCAGGCCAGATCCCTCCTCGTCGCATTCGAAGGCCTCCACACGTACGGGGGAATGTCAGGGCGCGACATGGAAGCCCTTGCGGAAGGCATCAGAGAAATGGTCGCGACGGACGCTCACGCCCGGTCGCGTGTCGGTCAGGTCGAGTATCTCGGGAACACGTTGATGAAGTTCGGCGTGCCGGTGGTGAAGCCGATCGGTGGTCACGGCGTATTCCTCGATGCCGCAGCGATCCTCCCGCACATACCCCAGGACGAGTTCCCTGCCCAGGCCCTGGCTGCGGCGATCTACGTCGATTCCGGGGTTCGCGGTATGGAGCGAGGCATCGTCTCAGCGGGCCGTGACCCTGTCACCGGCGAGAACCGGCATCCGAAGCTCGAACTGGTTCGCCTGACGATCCCGCGGCGGGTGTACACCCAGTCCCACATCGACGTCGTCGCCGAATCGGTGATCGAGGTGTTCGAACAGAGGGACTCGATCACGGGTCTGCGGTTCACGTACGAACCCGAGAGCCTCCGGTTCTTCCAGGCCGAGTTCGAACCGGTCGGGTAGCAGACGCCAGATACCAGATCGCTCGCAGGCTCGCTACGAGAAACCAGATACCAGAACGCTCGCAGGCTCGCTACCAGATACCAGATACCAGAGAAGAGAATTCTGGTGTCTGGTATCTGGTGTCTGCTGTCTGGCATCTGGCATCTGGTGTCTGACATCTGGCATCTGACATCTGGCATCTGGCATCTGGTGTCTGGTGTCTGGTGTCTGGTGTCTGGCATCTGGCATCTGGCATCTGGTGTCT
>JBDLIR010000117.1:0-6092 GCA_039714815.1 Actinomycetota bacterium
GCGCTTGGTGAGTTGTTCACGGCGCTCAAAGACGTGCTCGCTTCGTTCAGCACCGGCGCGTGAGCTCTGGGCTCGCTGCGCTCTTGGACCCGCTGCGCTCTTGGACCCGCTCGCAGGGCTCGCTCTGGATTGGCGGGTGGCATTGGGATCTCGTATCTGATAGAGCGCGTTCGGCTTTAGCGTTGCGGCATGAAAAGAATCGTGGTGGTCGTTGTTGCGCTTGCGGTTGTGGCCGCTGGATGTTCGAGTGAATCTGGTGAGCCGGAACTCGTGGGCATCAGAGCATCTACCGACACGGCCGTTGGCGACGAGAGGTTCCTGTTCGCCGTCGCTGAAATCGATGGAAGGCGACGAGGCAGTCCAGATGAGGCCATCACACTGGTCGCAACCTCACTCGACGCACCGGAGGTCGAGATCTCAACAGATGCGGAGTTCGTCTGGATCGTTCCTGAGGCGTTCGGTCTGTATCGCGCAGACATCCCCTTCGATCGTGCAGGTCTGTGGGAGATCGACTTCGACATATCGACAGGCGAGCAGGCGTCGCCCTTCCTCGTGGACGTTCTCGCTGCTCCTTCCACGGTCGCGGCGGGCGACCCCGCCCCCCTCATCTCCACGCCGACATCCAACGACGTACCGATCGCTGATCTGACGACCGACCTCGAGCCGATGCCCTCCCTCTACGAGATGTCCCTGGATGATGCTTTCACGAACGGGCAGCAATCGGTCGTCATCTTCGCCACACCAGCCTTCTGCACGTCAGCTTCCTGTGGGCCGCTGCTGCAGCTGACGAAAGATGCCGCTGACAAGTTCGAAGATGTGAACTTCGTCCACGTCGAGGTGTACTCGGGGTTCAACGAGGAAGGGTTCCAGCCAGACGCCGATCACGTGGTTCCTGCAGTCGAGGCCTTCAAGCTGCCATCCGAGCCATGGATTTTCGTCATCGACGAGAACGGCGTTGTCAAGAGTCGCCTCGAGGGCGTCCTCAGCGAGGGCGAACTCGAATCCGTGATCAACAGCTAGAACGATGAGACGCCAGTCCACACATCTCGTGCTCGTTGCGATCATCGGGATCGTGATCGTCTCCCTCTCCGGTTGCTCGACTTCGGACGCCCCGGAAGCCACGACACTCCGCGGTGTCGTCTCGGAGGTGAGCGGAGACCTCACCACGGTGACCGGCTTCGTGGTGCTTGCCGAGGACGGATCGAGCCACAGATTCACGCCACAGGATGGGCTCCTGTTCGAGGGAGGCCCTCTGACGCATCTCAGGGAGCACGTCGTAACCGGTCAACCGGTCATTGTGACCTTCGAACTGGGCGCGGAAGGGGAATTGATCGCCATCGAGATCGAAGATGCGTGAGGTCGAATCTGGCGGCGACCGCTCAGGCCGACGGCCAACTACGCTGCGAGCAGTTCGGGATCTGTCTCGTGCGCCACGGGACGCGCCAGGAGGTAGGACAGCCAGGTGACTGTTGCGCCGCCTGCCAGCCCGATGACAGCCGTGAAGACGACCATCTCGACAACCGTGACGGTCGCGATGCCATCGGCGACGGTTCCAAGGACTCCCGCTCCGAGCAGCATCACTGAGATCGCTACGGTCGCACCGACGACTGCGCCAACGAGGATCACGATCACGGACGGGACGGGAGTGGCATCGGGGTCGATGACGCGTGCGATTCCGAATGTGATCGCAGAAAGCACGGCACCACCGCCGAAGCCAGCGATCAGCGTCATCATCCACAGCGCCGAGGCGGGGATGGAGAACACGGGATCGACCGAACCCGTTTCGATAGAAGGGTTGAGGTATGAGACTCCCCCGAGCGACCCGACGAAGAGCAGAATCGCTATGGCGACGACGAGACCTACGACGGCGCCGACGACGAACGATGTGCTGTAGCTTGGCTTCATGGCGACGATTGTACCCACAACGCGTCGCTCAGTTTTGGCTGCACACATCCGGTGCGTAGATACCGATCACACGGTCCGTATCCGCTGTCCCCTCGATCGGGCCCCACAGGAGAAGGTTCCCCGTGGAACCGCCAATGACCTCGTAGATCTCGCCGAGTTTCGAGTCGGTTGAGAATTCGACCCTCTCACCGGCGTAGATCGACTTGAGGTCTGCAACAGAATCGCCGATCTTGAGTCCGCTGAGTGTCTCGACGCTCGCGGCGGCGTTCGTGAGATCCCCGAATTGCAGGTCTGAGCGATACCCGCTGAAGATCTCCGTCCCGTCCGGCTTCGTCACGATCGCAGCGAGCGGGCCGAAGTAGATGATGCGCTCGAAGTCGCCGTTACACACGCCGAACTGTTCTGTCGACACCTGCCAGTCGGTGTCCTGGGTCGAATCCCCAAAGCTCGAGACGAGTTGCCCGATCGCCGTATCGGCGTCAGTGCCGAATTCGATATTAGCAACGCCTTCTGCTTCGACTTTGAACCCGTCCGCCTTCAGTTTCAGATCCTCGACGGGAATCGGATCGCCTACGGGCGGATACGGGGTCGTTCCCGGCACCGTGGTCGCCGTGGTGCCGTCGCCCGTCGTTGTCGTCTGCCCATCTCCTGCGGTGGTGTCCGTGTCTCCGTCACCGGTGGTCGTCGTGGTCGTCTCCGGTCCTGCTGCGGTCCCATCGTCTGATCCGAGCACCTGGAAGACTGCTACGGACAGTGCGATCAGTAAGAGTCCGATGATCAAACCAGTGAGGAGAGGAGATCCTGGAGGTTGCGCTGGAGGCGTTGCCGGTGGCTCCATCGGTGGCAGAGGGGCATTGCCCGAGAGGTCCGTCAGATCCGCATAGGGGTCGGTCCAGCCTGGCAGATTGTCGTATGGGTCCTGTGGATCGCTCAATGTGTCATCCTGATTGCCGTGTTCTTCATTCTACGGCGTCCTGGTCGATGGGCGATGACTCCGGGGCTTCCGTGTCCTCAGCGGGCAATTGTCCGCCGTACGTGGCGATCAGCACGTTGTCGAAAGAGTCGGTTGCGATCAGGATCGACTGACCGCTCTTGGATCTGGCCAAGCGCACGGGTACCTCGAGCCTGTTGATGTTCTCGAGGTCGATCGCCCGCATTCTCCATGCGAGATCTACCGCATCGGCTATTCCGAGCTGGTCATCGAGCACGAACGTGTCGGCGAGGCTGGAGACGCTTGCGGTCAGGTCAGACGGCGAATCGAACTGCTTCAGCTTCTTGAACAGTTCGAGGATGACATCCTGCTGATGCTGATTCCTCGAGAGGTCGCTTGCGCCGGGTACCGATCGCCACGCACCACCGATCTTCTGCTGCGTGTGCCGTGAGCGGACCCAGGCGAGAGCCTGCTCTCCCGATGCGTTCGTGCATCCGGCGGGAAGGTCCAGCTTCGACTTGAGGTCGATGACCGGGTAGTCGACGCAGATCTCAACACCACCGACGGCGTTGATGATGTCGGAGAACCCGTCGAAGTCGAACATGGCAAAGTGATCGACCTCGATGCCGGTGAAGGTGCCGACCTGGCTGGCAAGCAGCGAAGGGCCGTTGACGCCCTTGGATTCACAGCCGTGGATCAATGAGTTGATTCGGCTCTGACCACCGGTGCACAGGTTGTCGACCCAGAGATCTCTCGGTAGCGAAACCATGAACGGGTCTGCGCTGTTCGTAGGTAGCACCAGGTACAAGATGACATCCGCTGCACCAGATACCTTGTCGCCACCGACCAGGAGAAAAGTGTCGTATGCCTGTTCCGGAGCGATCGTTTCGGGGATGTTCTCTGCTGCTTCCGCGGAGTCGACGGCTGCGACATCGTCGTCGGCCTCAACGGCCTCTGCCGCGGGTGGCGGGTCTTCTGCGAGCGCCTGGGCGGCATCCGGGTCGAACGCGTGTGTTTCGATGCCGCTCCAGGAATTCCAAAGGTTGAGGCCTGTGAGCACCGAGTACACCACGAGGAGCGCAATCGTCACCGTTGCAGCCCGTTTGACGCTCGAACGTAGCCGCGGCGGGGCAAGTTTCGTCGTGCCGTCAGACCGGTTCCGCACGTAGCCGACAACCGGCGCCCCGATGTCTGCAAGGTGGGAGATCGCTTCAGAAACTGCTGTGGGGTGCGCGAGGTCGGAGAGGACGAGAATCGTTCCATCTGCATGTTTGCCGAGTTCGGGTGTGGACTCCGACCACAGCACCGGCGGCACATCGATCAGGATGAGGTCGGCGTGCTCAGAAACCGTGTCGAGCGCCTCGGCGACCAGCAACCCGGCGAGGGCATCCTGGCCTGTTCGCCCGCTCCCGGATGGCAGCATGGGGAACTTCGTGCCATCGTCGAGGGTCCACATCCTCGTTGCTTCCGTGAGGGTCGCGTCGCCTGATGCAACATCGGAGAGTCCCGGTGAACTCCCACTCGAGAGGAATCTCCCCAACCCGTTGGGTGACGAGTCCGCATCGACGAGCATCACGCGCCTGCCTGCTCTCGCTGCGGCGATGGCGAGGTTCAAAATGACGGTCGAAGCTCCGTGTCCGGGTACGGCGGAGCTGACGAGGAGTACTCTGCCCGTCGTGTGCCCCTCTATCTCTCCGAGAAGCCCCGTGTAGCGATCAGCAACCTCAGAGTCCGACAGGGCCGGCGCAGGGCCGGAATCATCAGAGGGGATGGCACCCAGGAGCGTGAGTCCTTCGAGCGCCGACCTGAGGTCTGGCTCGGAGCGGTAGCGTGCGATTGCCAGCCACACACCGCCGGCGAGAATACCGGCACCGATTGCTGCGACGATGATGCCGGCGTTGGAATCGAGCATCGACGCAAGGATCGCAAACGCAGCGAGACCGACACTGATGGAGATCACGTTTGGAACGTTGAAGATCCGCTGGAGTCTCGTCCTGCGTCCCGTGTCAGCATGTCTATGTGTCATGTGCTCCCCAAAGGGTGCTCGTATCGCGGTCGTGTCGAATGTTAAGGGATAATCCTGCTAGATGACCGTTGCAAGCTATGGAGTCGTGTCGCAGGCGGTCGGTGAGTAGAGGCCCTCGATCACCCCGGCTGGATCAACGCTCGAAACGGGACCCCACAGGAGGAGTTCTTCACCGTCGCTGAGTCGGAAGTGGTCCTTGGAGTCGAGGATCTCGAACGAGATCGTGAACTGCGTATATGTGTTGATGAGATCTTCAACAGTGTCTCCGATGGCGATCCCTGAAAGCGTCTTCAGGCCGAGTTCCTCATCGGTTCCCTGTGGTTCCTCGTACCGGTACGACACGAATACGGAGGAGGAATCGAACCCGTCGAAGATCGCTGTGAGCTGCCCGAAATGAAGCCTGTACGACTCGTCCGGCGGGCACAGGCCGTCGATGTCAGAGGCTGTTGCTTCGCCGAGGCTCGCGGTCAAAGCACCCGCCACATCATCGATGGGCGTCCCTATGTCGATCGGGCCGATCGCAGATTGTTTCAGCGTGAGCTCGGCGGTGTCGATTGGATCGCCCGAAGGGGGCCAGTCGCCTGGCTGCGGGAAGACGATCGCCGCCGTGGTCGTGGTGGTCGGCGGAACGGTGGTGGCTGTTGTCGACACGGGGGCGACGGTTGTGGTGCTGAGGGCGGCGATGGTTGTGGTCGTTGACGCATTGTCTCCGCCGAATACGAAGAATGCAACGGCGACAAGGATCGCAACGGCAAGTCCGGCAGACACAAGCCAGGCACCTCTCCTTGGTTCGTGCACCTCTTCAATGGGCTGGGTCCACACATCGAACGCGAACTCACCAGTATCTTCCGGCCTCGGCGCAGCGGGCGGTGGTGCAGCGGGCTGTGGTGGTGCAGTTGCAGCGGTTTCCTCCAGCTCTACTTCGCCGGTCTCGTCCGAGCCTGAATCCTGGCCGGTGTCGCTGGCGTCAGCCCCATCGGCCTTCCCACCGGACTCCCCATCGCCGGAATCGGAGGAACCCACGACGGTCGCGGCCGTCCCAGCCGCGACGACGGCACCAGTCGGTGGCTCATCACTATCGACATCTTGCACATCCCCGGCATCGGTCGTAGGGGCCGCCGGTGGAGGTTCTGCGTCTGGCGGTGGCGTGTCCTCGATCGTTGTGTCGATCCACGGATTTCCCCACCTGGGGCACAGGGTCTCGTCGGCTGGTCTTTGGGTTCCGCAGTG
>JBDLIR010000118.1:0-6092 GCA_039714815.1 Actinomycetota bacterium
CCGAACACCTTCTCTGACCTCGTTGATGCCGCTGGCGTTCTCGCGAGCGGCCTGTACTGCGACCGGGATCGGATCGCGATCAGGGGGGCATCGGCCGGTGGCCTCACGGTCGGCGCCGCGGTCAACCTGGCTCCGGAATCGTTCTCAGCTGTTGTCGCCGAGGTCCCTTTCGTCGATGTTGTCAACACCATGCTCGACTCGAGTTTGCCGTTGACGGTCGTCGAATGGGAGGAGTGGGGTAACCCTGCCGTTGAGGAGCAGTACCGCTGGATGCAGGCGTACGCGCCCTACGAGAACGTCGCTTCGGTGGACTACCCGCCCATTCTCGCAACAGCGGGGTTGAACGATCCACGAGTGTCGTACTGGGAACCGGCGAAGTGGGTCCAGCGTCTTCGTGACCGATCAACGTCCGGCAACGATGTGTTGCTCAAGACCGAGATGTCTGCAGGTCACTTCGCCCGTTCAGGCCGATACGACCTCTGGCGTGACGAAGCCCTCGTCCTCGCCTTCATCCTCTCCCACGTCCTTGCGTGATCATTAGGGCTTTGGCGTTGATTTAGCCGATATATCGGCTGAATCAACGCCAAAGCCCTAATGATCAGTCGAGTTCGGGGCGGTTGTCGGCCTGGAGTCGGTCGACGATCGACTTCACGTCCTGGGCCTTGTCCCTCGTCGTAACCAGAAGCGCATCAGGCGTGTCGACGATCACGACATCATCGAGGCCGATGACCGCGATGAGCCTGTCGTCTCCCCTGACATAGCTGTCTCTCACGTTCGCCAACTCGACGTTCCCGACGGTTACGTTGCCATCTGTGTCCTTGTCGGAGATCGTCCACAGTGACGCCCAGGAACCGACGTCGTTCCAACCCGGGTCGGTCGGGACGACCGCTGCCGATGTGGTCGACTCCATCACGGCGTAGTCGATCGAGTCTGAGCGACATGAGGAGAACGCTTCGGCGTTGAGGCTGATCCGGGCGCCGTCGCGTGTCGAGTCCGCGTACGCCTTGCAGGCGCTCGCAGCGATGTCGGGAGCGTGAAGCCTCAACTCCTCGAGGAATTTCGAAGCCGTGAACAGGAACATCCCGGAGTTCCACAGGTAGTCACCGGAGGCAACATATGACTCGGCCGTGCCCTCATCGGGTTTCTCGCGAAACTCGGACACGAGCGAAGTCGCATCGGAGATGGCGTCTCCGATCTTGATATACCCATAGCCCGTCTCGGCGTGAGACGGTGTGATACCGAACGTGACGAGATACCCGTCGAGTGCGGCCTGTGCTGCTTGTTCGATCGCTGCGGTGAATGCCGCCTCGTTCGAGATCGTGTGATCCGAAGGGAGAACGATCATGAGGCTGTCGCCTCTGGTCGCGATGATCTCGTGTGCGGCAACGGCGACTGCGGGCGCTGTGTTCCTGCCAACGGGCTCGAGGATCAGCACGGGATCAACCGACCCGGACAGGTGCAGGTCTTGTTCGATCGCCCCGGCATGGCCGGCGTTCGTGACGATGATGGGAGTCGTGTCGGGCGACACTGAGGCGACCCTGTCGATCGTGGCTCTGATCAGCGACCGGTCATCGACGAGGTTCAGAAGCTGCTTCGGCATGGTGCGTCTCGAGGCGGGCCACAGGCGGGTTCCCATTCCTCCAGACAGGATCACAGGGACGATCGGTTCAGATATGCTCATGACTCGGTCTTCGCGATCGCTGCGATCTCAGCCTGGCACTCGGGCGTACCGAAGACCGTGAGCACATCCTGGATTCTGATCTGGGTGTCCCCGTGGGGCACGACCACGGCAGTCCCCCTGCGAATCGATACGAGAACGATGTCAGTCGGCCACGTCACTTCAGAGATCATCTTGTTGGCGATCGGCGAATTCTCGGCGACCGTGATTTCGAAGAAGTCGGCTCCTGGCTGAGTTCGAATCCGCTTGCGCTCTCTGTAGAGCTCACGACCCTTTGACATGGAGAGCGCCTTCTCGTAGGCATTGACCACGGACACCCTCCTGAACATGCCGATCACTCGTCGATCCCCCTCGTCGCTGAGAACGGGCAACCTTCCAACGCCCATGGACGCCATCCTGGCCAACGCCATCGAAACCGGCACGTCGGGGGTGATGGCTATCGGATCTCTCGACATTGCCTCACTCACGGTGACGTTCATGCTGGGCCCTCCGGCGCTCATGATGTCCGTGAGGCTGAGAACCCCGACCAGTTCGTCCTTGTCGTTGACCACAGCCGCGCCGTGGTGGGACGTCACGTCGAAGAACTCGGCGGCTTGTGCAAGTGTCTCCCATGGATGGAGCAGCCCGTCGATCTCGTGCATGACCTCGCTGACGTCGACCGTGTCGAGGAGGTCGATGTCCTCGGACGTCGGGAGACGGATTCCCTGTCGCATCAGTTCCGCCGTGTAGGCAGAGTCGGGGTGGAATCGATCTCCGAGGAAGGTCGCAAGGGCCGCGGCGAGCATGAGCGGCAGCACGAGTCCATAGTTGCCCGTCAATTCGAACACGAGAATCACAGCCGTCAACGGAGCTCGTGCGGTCGTAGCGAGCGCTGCAGCCATACCGACCACGACGAATGCTCCCACCGAGAGCGATGCCATGCCGAGATAGGCCTCAGCGAAGATGGCGAACGCTCCTCCAAGGGAGCCGCCGATGACCAGGCTTGCCATGAACTCGCCCGCGGACCCTCCGCCCTCTCTGGTCAGCACCGAGGTGACGATCTTTGCGACACCGACGAGCGCAAGTGTCCACCACACGTACGTCCCTGCGTTCTCGAGGCGGAGCAGGCTGTTGAGGAAATCGAGTCCGGTTCCGAGGGAATCCGGCCAGACGACGCCGATGAGCGCAACCGAGACGCCGTAGATCAGCGGCCTGCTCCAACCGGGCAGTCGCTGGGGGATGTGATGTCGGGCTGCGATGTCCTCGAACTTGAGAAAGACGATGCCGGTCGCCACCGCGAGAAGGGCGAGGAGGGCGTACCACAGCAACTCGGTAGGGTCGCCGAGGTCGTACGGCGGGGACGTCAGGATGAGTTCCTGGCCGATGAGGATGTTTGCAGTGACTGCGGCGCCGACCGATGCGATGACTACAGCATTGAGATGCCGGATCGCAAAGGAACTCAAGATGACTTCCATAGCGAACAGCATCCCTGCTATCGGTGCATTGAATGACGCCCCGATAGCTGCACCTGCGCCAGCGGCGACGAGGCTTCGGATGTGATCGTGGTCGAATCCGGTTATCCGTGCGAGCTTGGAGCCAATAGACGCACCGATGTAGGCGACCGGTCCCTCACGTCCACCGGATCCCCCTGTACCCAGCGTCAGCGCCGTCGCAAAGATCTTCGGGACGATCTGCTTCGTTGGAAGGTATCCGCCATGGAGTGAGAGGCCCACCATCGTTGCCGACACTCCCCCTCTAGAGATTCCGGGCCCAAAGTTCCTGTCCAGAAGCCAGGAGAGGAAGAGGCCGGTCGGTACCAGCGCCAGCACCGCCCATTTACCCCAGCCGGTCCAGAGCGAGAACTCGTGCGATCCTTCTTCCGTGAGCCGGATCAACACCGCGAGTGCAGATGTGGCCGCGCCTACGAGAATGCCGAGCGTCATGGAGGCGAGAAGGAACCCTGCTGTCCCATGTGCCCCTTGCTCGGGCTTGTACTTCTGAAGGAGGGAACGCATAACCAACAGGGTACTTGGAAGACGCGCGGATGGGTCGTGCCAGACAAGAAGGAGCACAGAGAACAGGATGAAGCCGTCAGCCGTCAGCCGTCAGCGGAAGAGCCGTTCTTCGACCGTGAACCGTGAACCGCTTGCCCTGCACCACCTATCCGCGCGCCTTTGTACCACGTAATACGAAGAGACGCGGATTGGTGAGTGCTCGGTCTCCGTGCCTATTCGATGATCTTCTTGGTACCTCTACAGAAACCTCCCGGCTGTCGGTCTTCTCGTCAGGAACAGTCTGCGTGCCTGGTACGTTGTAGGCGTATGTTCAAGCGCAAGACCGCCCGCCCACCCACTCGATATGCTGCCCTTCCCGGGCGACCCGACGCTGAGAAGATCAGCGGCATCCATTTTGTGAACGGTTCGGAAATGACTCCCCCCTTCCCTGACGGTATGCAGGTCATCGCGTTCGGCATGGGGTGTTTCTGGGGGGCAGAGCGGGTCTTCTGGCAACTACCGGGCGTATTCACGACCGCTGCGGGATATCAGGGAGGGATCACCGAGAACCCGACATATGAGCAGGTCTGTACCGAACGCACCGGCCACGCCGAAGTCGCGCTCGTCGTGTATGACCCGACGGCCACATCGCTCGATTCGATTTTGAAGAGTTTCTGGGAGGAACACGACCCGACCCAACAGAACCGTCAGGGAAACGACGTCGGAACGCAGTACCGGTCTGCGGTGTATTGGACAGATGAATCGCAACGCGATGTGATCGTCGCATCACGTGACGCATATGACCGTGACCTTCGAGCGGCCGGATACCGGGGGGTTGCGACCGAGATCTCCGAGGCCGGGCCGTTCTTCTACGCGGAGGAGTACCACCAGCAATACCTTGCGAAGAACCCCGCCGGGTACTGCAACCACGGGTTCTGCCAGATCGAATACAACGCTCCGGCTCTGTAGGAATGTCAGCCGTCAGCCGTCAGCCGTCAGCCGACCCGAATCGACGGCACGCTGTGCTGTGTGACGGAATACGAGCCGCTCACCTGTGTTTCGATTGAGGGAGGATGATCGCAATGACAGACTCAGCGATTCTCGACATTGTCGAACTTGGCTTCCAGTGGCATGGGCTCGATCCATTCATCATGACGATGCATCATCTCGACGAGTACCCCGCGGGTACCGAGAGCCAGGGTCCCGGCGGTGCACTCGATGGACGTCGAATCGGATCCGACTTCTCCGGGCTTGACGGCTGGAGCATGTACCACGGTGACGTCGTCCCAGGGTTCCCGCAGCATCCTCACCGGGGTTTCGAAACGGTCACGGTGGTCCGAAGAGGGTATGTGGACCACTCGGATTCTCTCGGAGCTACGGCGCGATACGGGGGTGGCGACGTTCAGTGGCTCACGACGGGAAGCGGCATCCAGCATGCTGAGATGTTCCCTCTGATTGACCCGGTCGGAGGGAACACCCTCGAACTCTTCCAGATCTGGCTCAATCTGCCACCCCAATCCAAGATGGTCCCTGCGTACTTCCGGATGCTCTGGTCCGAGACGATTCCGACCGTCTCACCTGCCCGTGGTGTGAGCGTCGATGTGATCGCAGGCGACGTCGGTGGTCACACCGCGCCAGTTGCAACTCCCGATTCATGGGCTTCGAGCGACGAGGGTGATATGGCGATCTGGCTCGTCAGGCTCGAGTCCGGGGCATATTGGGATCTCCCAGTCGGGCCCGCAGGCGTGAACCGGATGCTTCACTTCTTCGAGGGGTCGACGGTGAATGTCGACGGTGTCGAAGTCGATGCCGGTAACGGGATCCAGCTCGTTCCCGATGCTGCGGTGCACCTGGTGAACTCAGGCGAACCTGCCGAGTTCCTGTTGCTTCAGGGTCGGCCCATCGGTGCTCCGGTGTTCCAACTCGGCCCGTTCGTCATGAATACCCCCGAGGAACTCGAACAGGCGTTCCACGACTACCGCACGACCGGATTCGGTGGATGGCCCTGGTCACGGCGCGATCCCGTGCACCCTCGTACCGAAGGCAGGTTCGCTCTCCATGCCGACGGAACCGTCGAACATCGAGAGATGCAGCCCAGCTGAGGGATGAACGCTGTCTGATCGCGCGTAGCCTCGCTGTCCGGGTCAGAGTCGGTGTACCGTGTACGTTGTACGTTCTACGTTCTTCAAACAGGAGCTGATCATGGCGACACCACACATTTCCGCTGCTGAATCCGATATCGCCGAGGCGGTGCTGCTGCCGGGAGATCCACTCCGAGCGAAGTACATTGCAGAGAGCTTCTTCGAGGATGCTCGCGAGGTCACATCGGTTCGCAACATGCTCGGATACACGGGCACCTACAAGGGCATGGAAGTCACCGCGATGGGCACAGGGATGGGCATCCCGTCGGCATCTATCTATGCCACAGAGCTGATCCGGTT
>JBDLIR010000119.1:0-6054 GCA_039714815.1 Actinomycetota bacterium
CCGGCCCTGTGCCGCGCTGGTTCGTCGGCGGTGAACTCAACACCTGCTACAACGCACTCGACCGTCATGCCGACGGCGACCGCGCGGACCAGACCGCGTTGATCTATGACAGCGCCGTCACCGACACGGTCGAGGAGTACACCTACGGAGATCTGCGCGACCTGGTCGCACGCTTCGCCGGCGTCCTCGCCGCCAGAGGCATAACCAAGGGTGACCGCGTCGTGATCTACATGCCGATGATCCCTCAGGCCGCCATTGCCATGCTCGCATGTGCCAGGCTCGGTGCGGTCCACTCTGTCGTGTTCGGTGGATTCGCATCCCGCGAGCTCGCCGTACGGATCGATGATTGCAGGCCGAAAGCAGTGATCTCCGCGTCGTGCGGTATTGAGGTCGACAGGGTCATCGAATACAAGCCGCTGCTCGATGCCGCTATCGAACTCGCAGATCACAAGCCGGACCACACGGTCATTTTCCAACGCGACATGGCAACGGCGACGATGGTGGATGGGCGCGACCTGGACTGGGGCGCGGAGATGGCGACAGCCGTCCCTCACGGCTGTGTTCCGGTCGCCGCAACCGACCCTCTCTACATCCTCTACACATCAGGTACCACCGGAGAGCCCAAGGGGATCATCCGCGACAACGGGGGCCACGCGGTTGCGCTGAAGTGGTCGATGAGCAACGTGTACGGAGTCGAACCCGGTGAGGTCTGGTGGGCGGCGTCTGACGTCGGCTGGGTTGTCGGCCACTCCTACATCGTCTACGGGCCACTCATCCACGGAGCAACTTCGATCCTCTATGAAGGGAAACCTGTCGGCACTCCAGACGCAGGCGCGTACTGGCGGGTGATCTCGCAACACGGCGTCGTCTCGATGTTCACCGCCCCCACGGCGATCCGTGCGATCCGGCAGCAAGACCCGGACGGGATTCTGATCTCGCGATACGACCTCTCGAAGTTCCGCTCTCAGTTCCTTGCGGGCGAGCGCTGCGACCCGGACACGCTCGGGTGGGCAGGAGATCATCTTGGCGTGCCCGTGGTCGACCACTGGTGGCAGACCGAAAGCGGATGGGCGATCGTGTCGACCTGTCTCGGCATAGAGCACACGACGATCGTCCCTGGATCACCCGGCCGCCCTGTGCCAGGATGGCAGGTGGCCGTGCTGGGCGCCGACGGCGAGGAAGTGCCCGCCGACGAGATCGGTGCCATCTGTATCCGGGTGCCGATGCCTCCAGGGTCGCTCCCGAACCTCTGGGAAGCGGAGGAACGGTTCGTCAAGACGTACCTCACGGGATTCCCCGGCTACTACGAAACCGCCGACGCCGGATACAAGGACCGCAACGGCTATCTGTACGTGATGGCGCGCACGGACGACATCATCAACGTCGCAGGGCACAGGCTGTCCAACGGAGCCCTCGAGGAGGTGCTCGCTTCTCACCCCGACGTAGCCGAGTGTGCCGTGATCGGCGTTCAGGACCCGCTCAAAGGGCAACTCCCCGTCGGGTTCCTCGTCCTCAAGGTCGGTGCTCAGGCCAGCAACGATGAGGTCGTCGCCGACGTTGTTGCAGCGGTCCGTGCAGAGATCGGCCCGGTCGCCGCGTTCAAGACTGCCGTCGTCGTCAGTCGTCTCCCGAAGACACGCTCAGGGAAGATCCTGCGTGGCACCATCGTCAAGATCGCCAATGACGAACCGTGGAAGATGCCGGCAACGGTCGACGACCCTCTCATCTTCGATGACATCACGACAGCGCTCGAGACCGTGGGCTACCCCAGGAAGACCTGACTCGGCGTTCCCACGATCGCTATCTCCTACGAGCGAGCGGCGAACGCGACCGCGACCTCTCCGGCCACCCTGGCGTTGTTCTCTGAAAGGGCAAGATTGGCCGGAATGTTGTCGCCACCGAGAGCTGCAGAGATCTGCCCGAGAACGAACGGCGTGACCGCCGCACCCGCGATACCGCGTCGCTTCGCCTCCTCCAGAGCACCGGACATGGCTCCCTCGATCTGGTCAGCCGAAAGAGCATCCGCTGCAGGGATCGGCACACCGAGGAGCGCACCGCCACCCCACCCGAACCGCTCCGCGAGCAGCGAAGCAACTGCCTCTGGAGTATCGAGGCGTAGCGGGACAGGAAGTCCGCTCGAGCGTGCATAGAACATGGGGAACTCGTCCGTCTGATAACCGATAACGGGGACCGACAGCATCTCGAGGTGCTCGAGCGTGCCGGGTATGTCGAGGAACGCCTTTGCTCCAGCGGACACGGTGAGGACGCTGTGCCGTTGAATGGCGCCGAGATCGGCCGATACATCACCGGATTCGGCTGAACCATGGTGCACCCCACCGATCCCGCCCGTTGCGAACACGCGGATGCCTGCACGCGCTGCAATGGCCAGCGACGCGGACACCGTGGTCGCCCCGACCGGCCACCGCTCGGCGACTGCAGCAGCGAGATCGCGTTCAGCGGTCTTGGTCGCCTCACCGAGAATCCGTTCGTGCAAGGCCTCGTCGAGACCTACGCGCACCGTGCCGTCGATGACAGCGGTGACCGCGGGGACCGCTCCGGCGCCCACGACCGCGGCGAGCGTCCGGGAAAGCGCTTCCTCGTTCGCAGGCGACGGCAGACCGAGATTGGAAAAGATCGTGCTTTCAAGCGCGACCACAGGATGGTTGGAGTCGAGCGCCTCGGCCACAGCCGCGCTGAAGGTGATGTTGGTCATGGGACTTCCGTTCTCAGAGCGTGGCACAAGCCTATGGGGTGAGACGGTTGCACAGCGCGGGTATCGATCAGGTGAGGATCTCCACTGGCTCCTCATCGGCCCGTGCCTGCTTCCGCTTCCTGATGATCACGATCGCAGCGATCCCGCACACGGCTACCGCGCCACAGATCAGCATTCTTCTCGGCATCTTCCGTGCCTGCATCGTCACGTTCTCGACAACCCTGTCCGCTGCATGGGCAAGCGATTCGGCTTGCTCCAGTTTCTCCTGGACGGTCACGATGCCGCGCTGTAGCTGGTCAACAGATCCCTGCGCGAGTTCGATCGTTTCAGCAGCGGTCATGGAACTTCCTCTTCCATTGGGTACCGATGATTCTACTCAGCGGCGACGTAGCCCAGCCACGCCGAAGGGCTTTCATCTGTCGACGTCGACCGATGACGATGCCAGGGTCACGACGACGGACAGCCCTCCCCCGTCGACGTTCGTCGCAGTGATGGTGCCCCCGGACTGTCTCACGAGATGGGCGCAGATCGCAAGACCGAGTCCTGTGCCTGGTTCGTCTGAGTCGCCCCGCCAGAAGCGGTCGAAGATCCTGTCGAGATGGTCGACGGGCACGCCCGGTCCCGAATCAGCGACCTCGATGCGACATCTCCCGCGGTCGTCGGTTGATGCCACAACGGAACACGCGCGGTCCCCGGGCGTGTAGCGCAAGGCGTTGTCGATCAGATTGTCGAGGATCTGTTCCAGGGCGCCAGGTAAGGCAACGGCATCACACGAGACGCTCTCGTCGATACGCAGCTCGAGGCTGATGGACTGCTCGCGTGCTACCGGTTCCCATAGCGAGACCCTCTGGGAGATCAGGTCGGCCACGTCGATCTGGATAGTACTGGCACTCCCCTCCCGGGCGAGTTCGAGGAGTTGGTCGACGAGGAGGCTGAGTCGCTCGACCTCAACGACAAGGTCGCCATACGCGTCGAGTTCCTCGCCGGACGCATCCGCTTCGAGATTCTCGAGCTTCAACCTCAGAGCCGTGAGCGGAGTCCGGAGTTGATGCGAAGCGTCTGCCACGAAGGAGCGTTGGGACTCGACGAGGGACTCGACACGCTCGGCCATGTCGTTGAACGTAGCAGCAAGCTCTGCGAGTTCCGCAGGCGCATCAGCGATCTGAGCCCTGGCGGAGAGGTCGCCCTGAGCGATCAGTTCGGCCGCATCACCGAGACGGGCGATAGGCCTGGTCACCGACCGCGCTACCGCGAACGCTACGACTGCGGTGGCGCCCACCGCGACGATCACGACAAGCCCGAGGCTCAGCCACATCCTTTGAACCTGGTCCTCGACATCGTCGTTGAACACGGTCAGCCGCACTGCACCGTAGATCTGGGTGCCCGACGCCACGGGAACCGCTACGACGAACAGTCCCGCCTGGAGTGTCGACGAGTACCTGGTCCCGGTGAACCGTTCCCCGCCCAACGCAGCCTCGATCTCGGGGCGGCTCGAGAACGTGCGCGGCGTGACGTCCCCGGTGTCGACAACGGAGTCTCCATCAGCGTCAACGACGACGACCCGCACTCCTGTGCGCTGTGCATAGGTATCGGCGGGCAGGGGCTCGATCTCGAGGTCGTGCTGGAGAGCATCTTCATAGATCGTCGCCAGAACCACCGCATCGCGCTCGAGGGCTACCGCAAACTGTTCACGCTGGCGTTCGGCGAACACGATTCCAAACGGGACAGCAAGCGCACCGGCAACCACCAGCACGATGGCGACGTACCCTGCGAGTAAGCGCTTGATCACCGATCGGAACCTGTGAACTGGTACCCGACTCCGCGGATCGTGCGGATGATGTCGGGGTCGCCGAGTTTCTTGCGCAACGAGGCGATGTGAACGTCGAGCGTCTTCGTCGAGCCCCACCAGTTCTCATCCCATACGGAGCGCAGGATCTCATCGCGAGACAACACGGCTCCGGGGTCTGCTGTGAGACAATCGAGGAGATCGTACTCCTTCGGCGTGAGCGGTATCTCGGACCCGCCGACCGTCACGGCGCGTGTTCGATGATCGATCGTGAGCACGTCGAACTCGATGGGGGCGCCGTGGGTGACGCCCCTGTCCGATACTCGACGGGTCACAGCGCGAATACGGGCGGTGAGTTCCCTGAATCCGAATGGCTTGACGAGGTAGTCGTCGGCACCGAGGTCCAGCAACGAAACTCGGTCGATCTCATCCGAGCGGGCGGTGACGATGATGATCGGGACGTCGGACGTCTCACGGATAGCAGCCGTTACGACCTCTCCGTCGACATCGGGGAGGCCGAGGTCCAGCAGCACGACGTCGTGGCCTTCCTCAGCGATGGCGTCACGGCCGGATCTCACCCAGGTCACGTCGTAGCCCTGACGTTGCAGTCCCTCCACAAGGGGCTTTGCGATCCCGAGGTCGTCCTCAACGAGCAGTATCCGCATCACGTCATGCTCGCAGGTCTCGTTGGAGTACCCATGCATCTTTACCCGATCCTTACCTTGGGCTTCCATTGCCCTCACTTACGATCTCTATCGTTCCCGGCAGCACTCCAGCTTCCCAGGGAGAGACCATGAAACATCGCACCGCAATCATCACCGCAGCTTCGATCGCTGTGGTCCTTCTAGCCGCAACCGCTGCGATCGCTACGAACCTCGGGATCCTCGATACAGCAACGGCGTCATCGGACGTTGGAACGCTCACCTTCGACACGGTCCCCCCGACGACCGTCACCGAGACCCCGTCAGCTGAGATCGTCGTGGTCGAAGACGCATCGGACGCCGGGGCATCATCGGATTCCATCTCAACGGGTCAACTCTCGGCCTACGCAGTGGGCGATGCCGGAGTCGTGACCTTGAACAACGACGGGCTGACGCTCACAGTTACGGATCTGGAGACAAGTCCAGGTTGGACCACGGTCCAGGTCCTCGATGGCAAGTTCGTCGACATCGGGTTCATCAGCGCCGATGGTGAATCCCTCCAGTTCACTGCTCATCTCGATGATGTCGGCCGAATCGTCAGTTTCGTCAACGACCTCGCAGCGTCTGAAACAGTTGTCGTGACCGAGACCGTCTTCGAGGACGAGACACCGGCTTCGGACTGCTCCGGGAGTTCGAGTGGATCGCACGACGAAGACGACTGCGATCACGACGACGATGACGACGACGACCACGACGACGATGACGACGACGACGATGACGACGACGATGACGATGACGATGAAGACGACCACGATGACGATGACGACGAAGACGACGAGGATGACTGATCGAAAAGGCACTGCGACGAGGTCCAAAAAGACCCATCGCGCCTCCGGTTCCCGCAAGGCCGTCGC
>JBDLIR010000120.1:0-6011 GCA_039714815.1 Actinomycetota bacterium
TACGTGTTCGTCTCGAAGTACCAGAGAGGTCGAGCGTCGATGAGGAGTGTCATGTGCATGCCCGCTTTCTAGACGACGAGCCGGTACGCGTCGTAGACGGCCTCGATCGTCCGCAGGTTCGAGAGAACGTGTTCCAGGGCCTCGCGGTCTGACAGCTCGATCTCGTAACGCAGCAAGGCGATACGGTCACGCCCGGTGACCGACGACGACGCATGGATATTGGCTCCGTAATCCGACAAACAAGCTGTCACGTCGCGCAGAAGATTCGCTCTGTCAAGAGCCTCGACCTGGATCCACACGTAGAAGGCTCCAGAGTGCCCGTCGGCCCATGCAACATCGACGAGCCGTTCTGCTCTGTCCGTGAGGGCACCGATGTTCGAACAATCCGCACGGTGGACGGAGACTCCACGCCCGAGCGTCACGAACCCGATGATGTCGTCGCCGGGAACCGGCCCGCAGCACTTCGCCATCCGCACCAGCATGTCCTCGAGTCCTTCGACAACGACATCTTCAGACAGCCTCGATCGCCTCTTGTGCGGCGCGGGGAGACGTTCGGCGACGACTGCCTCCACCGAGTCTTGCGGACGCAGCGTGCGGGCGAGCCTCTGAGTGACGGTCTGCGGGCTGATGCGGTTCTGCCCGATCGAGAAGTACAGGCCCTCAACGGAGTCGAACCCGAGGTCGGAAGCGACTTTCAAGAGCGCATCCTCGCTGCCGTGCATCGGGATGGAGTCCCGACGCATCGCCTTGACCATGGCTTCCTTGCCGTCAGCAAGTGCCGTGTCGCGGCGCTCCTTCGTGAAGAACCCCTTGATCTTGGATGTCGCCTTCGACGACTTGACGAACTCGAGCCAGTCCCTGCTCGGTCTGGCATCAACGGACTTCGACGTGAGGATCTCGACGATATCGCCGCTTTCGAGCTTGGTGGACAGAGGCACCAGCCTGCCGTTGACTTTCGCACCCGTACATCCGTGGCCGACGTCGGTGTGAATACGGTACGCAAAGTCGACCGGCGTCGCTCCCATGGGCAAGGTCTTGACGTCACCGCGAGGGGTCAGCGCAAACACCTCGTCCTGGTAGAGATCCAGTTTCAGGTTCTCGAGGAACTCGGCGGGGTTCTCATGGTCGTCACGCAGATCCTGTATGTCCTGGAGGAGCGGCATCTCTCCATCGGAGGATGTGCCTTCCTTGTATCTCCAATGTGCAGCGATACCGGCCTCGGCGCGGTCGTGCATCTCGCTGGTTCTGATCTGAACCTCCAGTGCCTTGCCCCCCGGGCCCACAACGGTCGTATGGAGTGACTGGTAGAAGTTGAACTTCGGCATGGCGATGTAGTCCTTGAACCTGCCCTGTATCGGCGGCCACATCGTGTGCACGAGGCCGAGCGCCCCGTAGCAGTCGCGCACCTCGTTCACGATGACCCGGATGCCGATGAGGTCGTGGATATCCTCGAATGCGAGTCCGGAAGCCTTCATCTTGCGGTAGATCGAGTACAGATGCTTCGGACGTCCGGATATCTCAGCATGGATGCCGGCATCAGCAAGCGTCTTGGAGACATCGTCGATGACCGTCTCTATGAAGGACTCGCGTTGGGGCGACCGTCGCGCGACGGCCTCTTCGATCTCTGCCTTCGGCCCTGGGAAGAGGACACCGAAGCACGTCTCCTCCAACTCGTGCTTGATCTCTTGCATGCCGAGACGGTGAGCGAGCGGTGCGTACACGTCGAGTGTCTCGGATGCCACCCGCTGCTGCTTCTCGACCGGAAGCGGGCCGAGCGTCCTGATGTTGTGCGTGCGGTCGGCGAGTTTGATCACGAGAACACGTATGTCCTTCGCCATCGAAACCGCCATCTTGCGGATCGTCGCGGCCTGGGCGAGTTCTCTACTCGAGAACTTGATCTTGTCGAGTTTCGTGACGCCGTCGATGAGGAGTGCGATCTCGTCTCCGAACTCGTCACGAACCCCCGTGAGTGTGAGGTCGGTGTCCTCGACGGTGTCGTGCATCAACGCCGCCGCAAGCGACGCTTCGTCGAGTCCGTAGTCTGCGAGGATCTCGGTGACCGCCAGCGGATGAACGATGTACGGGTCGTCCGTTGCACGCATCTGGCCGGCGTGCTGCTCCCTGGCGACTCTATATGCGCCGTAGAGGTGGCTCGTCCCACCCCCGGGATGTGCATGTTTGTACGTCGCGACGATGTCTTCGAACATCTGATCGGGTGTTCGACCCCGTACCGATGGATCCTCGAATCCACCGTGTGGTGCTGGTTCCGATGCTGCGTCGTCGTGCATCACCTGAGCTTACCGACGCTTCCGCCTTTGCCTCGGAGGTCTCGCCGCTCCAGGTGGCACATCTGAGGGCTGTGCCTTCGAGGTCTTGGACTTGTCCTTGGGGGCCGTCGCCGAGGGGTCGCCTCCCTGGGACCGGGACGGCTTCGAACCGGCCTTCGCCTTCACCGGAGGCTCCTGGTCGAGGAGTCCGGCACGCTTGGCTGCGCGCAGTTCACGCCGCGCCCATTCGGGCTCGCCGGTCTTCCAGCGAGCGAGCAAGGGAGCTGCCACGAAGATGGACGAGTACGTTCCGACCGCGATCCCGATGAACAACGCCAGGGCGAATTCCTTCAAGGTCTCGGCGCCGATGGCCAGGAAACCAACGAGGAGGAGGGAACCGACGGGCAACAGCGACGTCAGCGACGTGTTGATCGATCGCATGAGAACCTGGTTCATCGAACGGTTGACGATCGTGTTGTAGGTTGTCTTGGTGTCTTCCTCGTCGATGTTCTCGTTGACTTTGTCGAAAACGACAACCGTGTCGTACAACGAATAGCCGAGGATCGTGAGCACGGCGATGATCGTCGAAGGTGTGACGACGAACCCGATCAGTGCGTAGATTCCACCGGCGATCATGAGGTCATGGAACAGCGCCGCGAGTGCAGCAATCGCCATCTTCCACTCGAATCGCCAGGAGATGAACAATGCAACGACGATGAGGAACACGACGAGGGCCTGGATGGCCTTGCGGGTCACCTCAGCCCCGAATGTCGGACCGACGGCCTTCTCGTTGAGGTCGTTGACCTCAGCGCCTACAGCGTCGGCAACTGCCACGGTCAGCTTGTCCTGTTCGTTGGCGCTCAGGGCTTCGGTTTGCACCTGGACGACTCCGTCGCCTGTGATCTGAACCCTGGCATCGCTGTAGCCGACGGCGCGAAGTTCACCACGGATCGACTCCACCGTCGCATCCGACTGGTTCTCCACCGTGATGATCACACCGCCGGTGAAATCGATGCTCAGATTGAACGGCTTGACGATCATGATGAGGATCGAGAGCGCGACGAACACGAGCGATACGATGAGCGTCCTGCGCGAGAGCGTTACGAAATCGAACTTCGTCTCGCCGCGATAGAGACGTGTGATGAAACTCATGACGACACCTCCACAGGCTCTTTGACTTCAACGATGTCGCCCTTGCCCATGGCTCCTCGCATCGAGAAGACACCGCCGCGGCCGAGGGGGCCCCGACCCATGAGGAATGCAGCAGGCCGTGTGTAGAAGTACGCGACGATCACATCGATCACGGTGGCGAGGCCGAGGGTCAGAGCGAAGCCCTTCACCTGGCCGACAGCGAGTGCGAACAGAAGGAGCGCACCGAGGAACGTGACGGTGTCGCCGGTGAGGATCGTCCTGTACGCACCGGAGAACCCGTGACCGATCGCCGAATTGAGACTGCGGCCATGCCGGAACTCTTCCTTCATCCGCTCGAAATAGACGATGTAGGAGTCCGAGGTGATACCCACGGAAACGATGACACCGGTTACGCCCGCAAGCGTGAGCGTTGTTCCCTGGGTTACGCCAAGGAGGATGAGCGATCCCAGCAGGAAGGAACCGAACACAGTCAGGCCGACGATCGAGATGAGGCCCATCGAGCGGTAGTACACGAGCATGTACGCCGCCACGAGGACGAGGCCGAACATCCCTGCGAGAAGGCCGGCCTGGAGCGAGTCTGCGCCGAGTGATGCCGAGACCGAATAGACAGATTCCCGCTCGAACGTCGTGGGCAGTGCGCCGTAACGCAGGATCGCCGCAAGTGCGTTCGATTCGTCCTCGGCGTTCTCTGCGGTGCCCACGGTGATGATCACCGCATCCGGGTCCAGCCCTTCAGTGGGAAGCACTTCGTTCGCCACAGCCGGAGCAGAGAAGACGACGCCGTCTACGACGATCGCGAGTTGACGCTGCGGTGTCCCAGGAGCGAAGTTGGCGAGGTACCCGGTCGCTTCACGGAACTTCTCTCCACCCTCGTCGGTGAACTCCGGTACGACTACCCACTGGCCTCCGAGGCCCTGTGATGAGAACTGCGCCGAAGCATCGGTGATGTCCGCTCCCGTTGGGAACGCAACGGTGTCGCCCTCGACCGTGACGACATTGATGCCGTCGACGTCGTAGACGAGGAATTCATCCTGGTCGGCGAGATAGGAGCGTTTCGTGACATCGTCCTTCGTCGTCAAACCTGTCGCGGGATCGATGCCTTCGGGTTGGTCGCCTGCCGGGTCGAGAAAGTACGGGGAGTCCGGCGATTCATTGAGCACAGCCCGAAAGGACAGTTCTCCCGTCGTCCCCACGGCCTGAAGCGCTCGCTCCCTATCCTCGACGCCTGGCAACTGCACGACGATCGAAGCCTCACCGCCGGTGCCACTCACCACCGCCACCTCGGGTTCCTGTACGCCGCCGAGGTTCTCGATGCGTCTCCGCATGATGTCAGCCGCCGTATTGAGGGTGCTCTCGTCAGTCCCGTCGGGAGCTACAAGCGTTACGGCGAACCCGCCCTGGAGGTCGAGGCCGAGTTTGGGAGCCCAACCGACGGCGAGCATCGCTGCAACCGACCCCCAAGCGATAGCCACGGTGAGGATGAGAGTTATCCACGCCTTCTTCGGCGTCATGCTTCACCTGTATCTGTGCGTTCGGCGATAGCGCGCTTGATGATCTTCATCGTGCTGCCACCGACGTCGATCGTGAACGTCTCGTCGTCTTCGCCGACGACGGTGCCGACGATGCCACCGATGGTGCGGATCTCAGCGCCGATCCCGATGTCGGCGCGCATCTCGTCCATCTTCTTGCGTCTGCGTCGCTGGGGAAGAATCAACAGCACGTAGAACAACCCTCCCATTATCACGATCGGGAAGAGGAAGGACAGGGTCGATGCGCTTCCCTCGGATTGAGCGAAAAGCACTGCTGCGACGATGGTGGATGTGATCAAGGGCGAGCCTCCGAGATGCGGGCATGTGCACCGTGTGGAACGCTGGGATGCTAATGCTCGCCGGCGGCAAACCCCTACCTTCGACGAGCGACCACCTCCGCGTGGAACGCATCGAACCTACCGGTTTCGATCGCGGAGCGGATATCGCTCATCAGCCGGTAGGTGTACGCGAGGTTGTGGATCGTGAGCAGGCGATCAGCGGTCCGCTCCTTCGTGAGGCGCAAGTGCCGGAGATATGCCCGCGAATACCTGCGGCACGTAACGCAGTCGCAGTCGTGCTCGATCGGTCCATCGTCGACGGCCCACTCCACTCTGCGGATCGAGAAGTCCCCATCGCGCGAGAGGGCCTTGCCGTGACGGGCAAGTCGCGTTGGCAGCACACAGTCGAACAGGTCGACCCCCAACGCGACCGCATCGAGTATCCCCTCGGTATCGCCGAGGCCCATGACGTACCGCACTGCTGATTCGGGAAGTTCGGGCACGGTTGCCGCTATGGCGATCGCACGCTCGCTCGCTGTCTCCCCGACAGCGAGACCCCCTATGCCGAAGCCGGGGAATCCGATGGCGGCGGTCTCGCGAGCTGAGATCGCCCTCAGCTCAGGGTCCGAACCGCCCTGGACGATGCCGAACAGGGCGCGGTCTGCCCGCGTCTTGGCTGTCTTCGAGCGCTCGGCCCACCGGAGTGTCTGGTACATGGACCTCTCGGCGATTGCGCGATCAACGGGGAGGTTGACGGGCACGTCGAGGACCATTGCGATGTCGGC
>JBDLIR010000121.1:0-5996 GCA_039714815.1 Actinomycetota bacterium
CCGGTCGACGACGCCTGCGATGTCCTCTTCCGATCCGTCATCGGCGACCACGATCTCATCAGGCGGGCGGCTCTGCCTCCCGAGCCCGTCAAGTACACGTGCAAGCCGATCAGCGCCGTTGTACACAGGAATCACGACAGCGATCGATGGATTTCGCGTGTCCCGGGCATCGGCGAGGAGATCGTATCTGTTCTCCGGAACGACTACTACATGGGGTTGAAGGCTTGTCACTGAGACTCCACGCTACCTGACATCTGAAAACCGCGATACTCATGGGCGTGAAAGTCTGCATGTTTGTGAAGAACTCCTTCGAATTCGATGCCCGCGTCACGAAGGAAGCCAATACGCTCATCGACACCGGCCATCAGGTGACGGTGATCGCGCTGCATGCGCCCGCAACGACCGTCCCCAGGGAGACGACCAGCAGCGGCATCGAGGTGATACGCGTGCCGAGGTCACACCTGGGAGGACCTCTCTTCAACCGGATCGCGAGACGCTACGGAACGAACATCGAGACCCGCCACTCACGTCTCACGGGCGCACAGATCGATGAAGACAAGATCCGCCAACACTCATCGATCGCCCCCACGTCCACGGCGACGCCCGGAGATGACACGCAGCATGTCGCTGCACAGCACGCTGGGGAAGTCCGGGATCCCACCGCCCTCTCCCGTGCATGGGCGAAGACGACCACGCCAATCCTCAGGGTTGTACCGATTGCAGCAAAATGGGTCTACACGTGGCTCAACAGGATCCTGGGCCCTCTTGGCAGAAGGATCCAGCAGCGGGCGATCGACAGCCGGATGGTCGATGCCGGACTCGCCGTTGGAGCAGAAGTGTTCCACAGCCACGATCTGAACACGCTGCGGGCGGGAACCACGTGCAAGGCACAGACACCTGGCGCACGGCTCGTCTACGACTCCCACGAACTCCAAACCGAACGAAACCGGATGACACCGAAGGAACGCCAAACCGCTATCGCGACCGAGGGCAGGTATCTGCAGGAAGCCGATGCGATGATCGTTGCATCGCCGTCATGGATCGAGTGGAACCGCAGGCTGTACGGCTCGATACCGGATCCGTCCGTGACGATCATCAATGTCCCACCGGTATCCGACGTCGAGCACTCGAATCTGTTCCGCGACGAACTCGGAATAGATCGATCGAAGGCCGTACTCCTCTACCAGGGATCGATCCAGGAGAACCGAGGGATCGAGCCTGCAATCGAGGCTGTGAAGCTGATCGAAGATGTCGTGCTGGTCGTGGTTGGCTACGGACACCACAAGCCAGTGCTCGAAGCGCAGGTTGCCAGAGAGGGGTTGCAGGACAAGGTGCTGTTCTACGGAGCCATCCCGAATCAAGATCTCATCCGATACAGCGCGTCTGCGGACATCGGCCTCGCGAATATCGTCAACTCATCGGTGAGCTATCACACGTCGTTGCCGAACGAGCTCTGCGAGTACGCGATGGCAGATATCCCCGTGATCGGCTCCGACTCACCGGAGATCGGCCGCATTGTGCGGGAGGAGGCGATGGGTGAGGTCTGTGATGCAGATGATCCGCAGGACATCGCATCGGCAATTCAGAGGATCCTCAGTAACCCGGGGCGGTACAGCCCCGGCCTCGAACGGGCACGGGAACGGTACAACTGGACAGTCGAAGGCCAGAAGCTGACAGATCTGTACTCGGAGCTAGCGAACGGCTAAGGATTCCTTCAGGTCTTCGAACAGACTGCGCAGTGACCAGGAATCGTCTTCGAGTTCCGCAGCGATCTGCCCGATCGCGAGTATCAGATACAAGCCGATCACGAACACAACATGCATGAGCATGCGGTTCGCCGAATCACCTGGTCCGACTCGATACGGGCTTCCGCGCAGATAGGTGAAGGCGAGCAGGAGCACCGGATACGCAGCCAGACCCCACAGAAGCCTGTTCTGATGTGGGACAGCCACCACCACGATGCACGCAACGATCGCCAGGGGCGCTATCCACCAGAATGCCGCCCAGAGTCCCTCTGCCCCGATGTTGGCGCCCGTGGCACTCAGCGTCGTGAGCAACGATGTCGTGCCCCTCACGGCCCGCGCGCCGGTGTACAGCAGCAGAACCCCGAACCCGGCCAGCGGAGCCCAACGGATCAGGGAAGCGAACAACGGAACCTGGGAAGACGCCACGACCACAACGAGGGCCAGAGCGACAGCGATTGCCACGGCCGGGCTGCTGGTAACTCCGATCGACCCGGCGGGCAGCACGCCCGGGAGGGCGACGGCATTCCACACGACCGCCGTCACGACTGTGGGAAGCACGAGCGTCCACCGTGTGGACACCGGGGTCGAAGCTGACACGAGCACGGGCAGAAGGAAGAAGGCGACGACGATGATGCCCTCTGCTCGCAACGGAACGATTGCCGCCGCAGCGATGCCAGCAAGCACGGCGACAGACCACCGACCGGTCACCGTCGCATGCCATAGAAGACCCACCACCAGCACGAGCAGGGACGCAAACACGCCGTGACCGTTGATGTAGAACATGTGGAACAGCACGCGATTCGTGCTCAGCACGAAGGCCCCCACCACACCAACGACCAGCATGATTCGTTGATCACGGACAGATCGAGTGGTCAGACCCCGCGCACCCAACCAAAGCATCAGCCCGAAGCCACTCATACCGATGAGAGTGATCAGGGACAGGAAGTACCCGCGACCGGTCACGACCCCGCCGCTTTGCAGGACAGGAGTGACGAACTGGCGCTTGAGGATCTGATCGGGTGTGAACTCGGGAATCGCGCCGAACCTCTCGAGCCCACCTGCGATGGTCAGATAGTCGATGGAATCTGGAGAGAGTCGCCCGAACGTGCCGAGCGCCGCTATGACGAAAACAATGAGGCTCCACGCCGCCGTATACGCAGTCGATGTCAGCAGGACCCGCCGACTCGGAAGGGCCCCACGAACCGCGCCGCTGACAAAGGGCACAATCGCTGCAACCGATGCCAGAGCCAGAGATCCGATGGTCGAGAACCTGCCGACGGTGAACAAGACGAGACCGGCAAGTGCATAGAGGGCCGATCCGACGATCGGGCTGACGAAGGCGAGACCGAGCGGTCCGTATGGCCAGTACGCGACACTCACCAAGAGGCCGATGGCAACCAGCCAAACCAAAAGAGCGAGCTCGGTGGCGATCATGGTGAGCCGAGCCGATCATCGACCACATAGACCACGCCATCGACGGTGTAGTAGGTGACAGATGTCGCGGGGAGATCGTCAGCCATCAAGAACGTATACGACACGACGTCATGGTCGGCGTTCACCCGCCCAACGCCCTCGATCCTCGTCACTGCCCCGAGCCCAAGCAACGTCTCCTCCGACACTTCGTGGTCGTAGTCAGCAACCACGATCGTGACCTGGGAAAAGTTCTCGAGAGCCAAGTGGTACACGGCGCGACGGTGAGGAACGGTGATCGTGCCGCCTCGGGCCACATCGTGGAGGTAGGCCTCGAAACCGTGCCGCGTGCGAATCACGGGTTGTTCGATATTGACGAGGGTCGACAGCGCATTGTCAGGATGACCTCGGATTCCGCTCGCCGTCGGTGGAAGTTCGACTCCAAAGGCGACATTGAGCAACGTTCCGATGGCAAGCATCACGACGATCACGACGAAGGCACGAGATGTCTGCGCAGACCCTGGTTCGGACGTACTGGTCATCACGGAGGTGCAGCCTACCGAGTGATCCGCACACATCCTTCAACCATCAACGGACCCTGAGACATCAAGGATTGTCTGGCGACGCGCCCGGCGCACGATCGGTCGCGCTCGGGACATGCCGTAGACTTCTCCGGAATGGCCACAGCGCTTTCCGTCATTGTCCTTTCCTGGAACCGGATCGATCTCACGCGAACTTGCGTCGAGTCGATACGAGCCAACACCGACGTCGACTACGAGCTGATCGTCGTCGACAATGGCTCGGGCGACGGGAGTGCCGAGCTCGCGTCTGAGATTGCGGATGTGGCGATACTGAACGATTCGAATCGAGGCTTCTCAGCCGGGATGAACCAAGGTCTCGGGGCCGCTTCCGGGAAGTACGTCGTGTTCGTCAACAACGACACCACGTTCCCCGATCGGTGGGCTTCGTCTCTCATCGCGTCGACGAGCCGCGCAGGCGTCGGCATGACGATTCCGGCGGTCACGACAGCCGGCATGGATTTCGCTGTGAGATCCGACCCGGGCGATCGAGTATCGCTGATTCCTCCGTTCTCGGAACTACCCAGCGGGGTCGTGATCATGATGCCGCGTTGGCTTGCTGACGAGCTCGGTGGTTGGGACGAGGCATACGCCCTTGCCGGTGCGGAGGACTTTGATCTGCTGTTCACGGTGTGGGCGAACGGTCTCGATGTCGTATTCGACGAACGTGTGCTGGTCGAACACGTCGGGAGTGCCTCGGTGATCGCCCTTCCCGACAAGAGGGAGACTTTCCTCGCAAATCGCAATCGCTTCCTTGCAAGATGGTCCAACCCGCACGAGGCCGGCATCAGACACATCTCGGGGTGCAACGGGGAAGACTTCGCCGCGAATCTCGAAAATGCTAGTTTGGCGGCACAGTGGATCGCCAGGTAGTTCGAGGCGCACGACACCCTTTCTCACGAGCGCAATCGCATCAGAGGCTTGAAGTCCGAGCTGGCGTCACGACCGGAATCACTGATGAGGAGAATCCGCAGGCGATTCTCCTCGGCGAACTAGGCGTTCAGACCCAACCGCTGCATCTGAGACCCCACGAGAGGCACCAACGACTCTTCCCACGGTGGCAACGGATCGAGTTCGAGGACATCCAAGCGCTCCGAATCCAAGACCGAATTCGCCGGACGAGGCGCCGGACGAGGGAACTCCGACGTCGTGCAGGGTTCGATCGTGTTTCCTTCGATACCGGCCGTTGCGATGGCTTGCTCCGCGAGGTCGAACCACGTCGCTTCACCCTGATTCGCCAGATGCAACACGCCTGTGGCTCCCGAACGGAGCGCATCCCACGCTCGAAGCGCGAGATCCGCGGCAATGGTCGGCCGTCCACGCTGATCGTTCACCACTCGAAGCGCCGTACCTTGGGCCGCAAGATGCAGCATGGTCGACACGAAGTTGTCGTGCGTTCCCGACACTACCCACGATGTCCTGATGACGAGGGTGGATGCATCTGCAGCGAGCGCCCGCCTCTCGCCCTCGAGCTTGCTTCGGCCATATGCGTTGACGGGATCCGGGATGTCGGATTCGATGTAGCCCGACCCGGAGGTCCCGTCGAAGACGTAGTCCGTGGAGAACGTGAGAAAAGGGATACCCAGTTCCGAACAGATGGTGGCAAGCTCGCCCACGGATTCACCGTTGACGATGGTCGCGAGATCTTCTTCCTCCTCCGCCTTGTCCACGTTCGTGTACGCGGCACAGTTGATCACCGCCGAGGGCTTGCGCTCCACGATGACAGAGGAGATCGACCTCGGATCGGTCAGATCGAGATCTTCTCGGGCAAGGAACATCGCTCCCGGGATCACCGAGCGAAACGCGGTACCAACCTGGCCGGTTGATCCGGTGAGGAGGATTCTGGATCGATCAACCAAGGACGACGTCCCTCAGATACTCGCTGTAACCCGAATGCGGCATCGACTCCACCAGCGATTCAAGTTGTGGTCTCGACAAATAGCCCTTCTGGTAGGCGATCTCCTCGAGACAAGCGATCTTGAGTCCCTGCCTCTGCTCGATCGTCGCGATGAAGTTCGCTGCCTGAAGGAGGCTTTCGTGCGTACCGCTGTCGAGCCAGGCCACTCCCCTGCCGAGCTTCACCGCCGTGAGTTCCCCCAACTCGAGGTACGTGATGTTCAGATCCGTGATCTCCAGTTCGCCCCGCTCGGATGGCTCCTGCGCCGCGGCAAGGTCGGACACCTTCTCGTCGTAGAGGTATAGGCCAGGGACCGCGAGATTTGAGCGAGGCTCCGCGGGCTTCTCCTCGAGCGAGAGGACTCGA
>JBDLIR010000122.1:0-5992 GCA_039714815.1 Actinomycetota bacterium
CTCGTCGGTTCGAGGTCTGGCGAGGAATGGAACGGGATGACCACATCGTGGATTACGCAGGTTGCCCAGGAGCCGATCCTCATCGGCGTCGGCATCGACAAGGAGGCCGTCACCCATCGACTGATCTCTGATGGTGGCTCCTTCACGGTGAACCTCTGGGATTCTGAGAACACACGCCCGTTCGTCAAGTTCTCGAAGCCTGCGACGAGGATCGGCATGGAACTCAACGGCTGGCCCATCATGGAGGGCCGGACCGGTGCACCGATCTTCGTGGACGCCATTGCGTGGATGGAGTGTTCGGTGACGCAGGCGGTCGATTGCGGGAGCCACACGTTCTACATCGGCGAACTCGTCGCTGCCGGCATCAACGACAGCGAGGCCAGGGCGGCGGCGATGTCCGACACGCGCATGAAGTACGGCGGCACCCGCCGCGGGCACTGAGCGAGCGGAGCGAAGCTCCGCTCGCGGTAGTACGTAGTACGTATTGCGTAGTACGAATCAGAGCGAAGCCCGCTTGGTTCGGTCCGATTTCGAGGCCGGCGAGGGGGAGCGAGAGACCTCGTTGCAGCATCGTCGCACTACGTACTACGTATTACGTACTACATCTCTAGGCGAAGCTCCGCTTCGCCTAGAGATGGCCTCCGAGACAGAGGCGCGTCGCGATGTCCAGCTCGCCTGTCTCTTCGAGGTCGCAGGATTTCTGGAGCAGTTCCACGGCCGCTTGGGTGCCCTTGCCGTAGTCGCCGTCTACGGGACCCGAGTAGAACTCGAGGTCGATGAGGGTCTCCTGGACCGATTCGACGTATGCCTTGTCCTTCTGGAGGAGGGGGAACATGGCCGCATCTGTGTTCGGACCGAATTCACCGTCCGCCTCGATTCCCACCTCGGCCTGGAACTTGGCGATGGCCGCCCTCGTTTCCTCGCCCGCAATGCCGTCGATGGTGCCGGTGAAGTATCCGAGAGCTGTGAGATCCTGCTGCACAACGACGATGGTTGCGGTGGCGCCCACCTGCGGTTCGGTGGTCGTGGTGACAGGGACTGTCGTAGTGACCGGGGCCGTCGTAGTGGTCGCCGTGGGAGCGGGGGTGGTGGTGGTCGACGAGGTTGTGGTCGTCGTGGCCGCGCTACCTCCGCACGCCCCTGCAATGAGCATGAAAGCACCTAGAACCAGACCCAGTCGTGCGTGTCTCATCCGAAGTCACCATACCCGACCCGTGGAACCCGCGCATATCGGTTCCTCGGATCGCTGACTGTCACGCGGGACTACGCGTCCAGAGCGATGAGTGCCGCGGTCGCGATCTGACGGGGAAGCAACCCGAACGCCTCGTAGAGCTCGGGGATCGACCCGGATTCGCCGAATCGATCCACACCGATGGGAACGACACGCTGCCCGAATACGGAGCCGAGCCAGGCCATTGAATGGGAGGCAGCGTCATGCACCGTCACGATGGGAGCAGAACGCTCGCCTGCCTTCATCAGGTTCTCGATGTGCCCGACTCCCATCGCAACCGTCGATGTGCGCGTTGCCTCCGCGAGTTCGTTCTTCCATCCCCGATACAGGCGATCGAGGCTCGTGACGTCGATCACCGTGGGAGCGACGCCTTCTTCTCCGAGTTGGTCCGCCGCCGCCAGCACTTCGGGCATGACGGGGCCGGATGCGGCGAGGATCAGCGGCACGCCGTCACCGGGTTCCCTGAGCCGGTAACCACCAGCAAGGACATCGTTCCTCAGATTCTCGGCACCGATCCGCTCAACCGCCTCGGCGAACGGCGATTGATCGATCGGCCGTGTCGACATCCGCAGGTACAGGCTGGTTCCGTCGGGGGCTACAAGTTGCTCGATCCCGTGGCTCAGGAGCCAATCGACGGCTTTCGCGTAGGTTGGTTCGGTCTGGGTGATGCCAGGGAGCTCAAGCGCCACCGATGGTGTGATCGTCGACTGATGCGCCCCACCTTCAGGTGAGAGCGTTATTCCCGCCGGCGTACCGGCAACGATGAATCTCGAATCGCTGTACAACGAGTAGATCAGCGCGTCCAAACCGCGCAGGACGAACGGGTCATACACCGTTCCGATCGGGATGAGCATCTCTCCGTGATGCTCGTGCGCGAGACCGAGCTGACCTAGGAGCAGGAAGAGATTCATCTCTGAGATCCCAAGCTCGATGTGTCGGCCTGTCGGACCCGGTTTCCACTTGAGGACTCGATCCTGCTCGAAATAGTCGTGTTGCTCGGTCGTCGCGTACACGCCGTGGGCATTGATCCAACCCCCGAGGTTCGTCGAAACGGAAACGTCGGGAGAGACAGTGACCATGCGGTCGGCAAGAGCCGTGTTTCTGCCCAGTGCGACGAGGATCCGACCGAATGCCTCCTGGGAGGACGCCGTTGCCTTCTGGGTGGCGTCCGTGGCGTCAGGAACCGGCAGCGTGGGTCGTGGCGGGGGAGGCACGTTGTTCACGACGGCGCCGATCTCGGCGCACAGGGACCCTTCAGGCGATGTCGGGTCCAGGCGATTCCACTCGGTTTCTGCTGTCAGACCGGAGGTCGCTCGAAGTCGATCGATCTGATCCCTGCTCATGAGTGCCGAGTGATTCATCGGATCACCGACGATCGGCAGACCCCAGCCCTTGACCGTGTAGGCGAAGACGACGCTGGGTCGATCGGTGACCGCGTCGCACGCTCGGTAGGCATCCATCAGGACCCGGAGGTCGTGGCCTCCGAGGTTCTGGATGATCGGCGCGAGCTGGTCGTCGGGGATCGCTGCCAGCGCGTCGGCGACAGCAGGATCCGCGTTCATCAGGAAGCGGTCCCTCAGTTCGGCTCCTTCGTAGGCGAACAGGCTCTGGTACTCCTCGTTGGTCATCTCGTCGATACGGTGTCGGATCGATTCTCCACCGGGTTGATCGAACGCCGCTTGGAGCTTGGTGCCGTACTTCGCTTCGACAACGTGCCAGCCGGCATCTCGGAAGAAGCTGATGAGTCTCCTGGCCTGGATTCCGGGAATGATGCGATCGAGGCTCTGCCGGTTCAGGTCCACGATGAGCATCACGTTGCCGAGATTCTGGAGGGAGGGGTCGGCGATGGCCTCCCAAACGTTTCCCTCGTCGAGTTCGGCGTCGCCGGCGATGGCTATGAATCTCGCTCGGGGCTTGGTCTCGAAATGGTCGTCCACATATCTGCGCGCAGCGGCTGAGAACAGCGGTGCCACGGCTCCAAGCCCCACGGAACCGGTCGAGAAGTCGGCCACGTCGGGATCTTTCGTGCGTGATGGGTACGCCTGGAGTCCGCCGCGTTGCCGAAGCGTCGTGAGGTGGTCGCGGTCGAGTTCGCCGGTGAGGTACTTGATGGCGTGGTACAAAGGTGAGGCGTGCGGCTTCACGGCGACCTTGTCCTCGCCGCCGATGTGTGCGAACCACAGGGCAGTCATGATGGATGTCATCGACGCGCACGAGGCTTGGTGCCCCCCGACCTTGATCTCGGTGTCAGAACGATGGTTCGCATGGTCGATCATGCGGGTGGACAACCAGAGCAGCCGGCGCTCGATGGCGCGTAGCGCATCGAGATCGGCTGCCTTCCTCTCGTCGTCGTCGCCCGCCACCGTCACCTGCTCGTTGGAAGCTCGAAGGCTAGGAGAACCACGGTTCTGTGGGCCACAGTGCACCGAAACGTGCAACTGAACCCTGGGTTTGCAGGTATCTGCGTCTGTATGTCGATCGTGGGCGTAGCCTCCCGGGTCTACGAAAGGTCTTGTATGAAACGATTGCTCCTGATTCTTGGCGTGCTTGCGCTCGTCCTCGCCGCATGCGGCGGCGGAGATGAGACCGTTGCAACGGTCAACGGCGAAGACATCGCCCGATCCTCCGTCACAGCGTTCGCGCCTCCGACCGAGGGAGAGATGGCCAACGCTGAGTTCACCCAGTTTCTCTCTGTCGTGATCCAGTGGGAAGCAGTCGTCCAAGCAGCTTCCACCGACTTCGACATCGAGCCGACTGAGGACGAGATCGCAGCCCGCGTCACTGAGCTCGTTGCCGCCCAAGCCCCGGGTGCTTCGCTCGAGGACTACCTCGTTTCGGTCGGTGCGACGGAGATCGCGATCAACGCCTATGCCGAGCAGCTGTTGATCCAGGAAGCAGTCGAAGTACAGATGACGGACACGGCAGAGCCGGTGACCGAAGAAGCAGTGACCGAGGCCCTTGTCGACCCGCTCGCATGGACGGTCGTGTGCTCATCCCACATCCTCGTCGAGACCGAGGAGGATGCCACTGTTGTGGTGGATCGGCTGGATGCCGGCGAGGAATTTGCCACGATCGCGCAGGAGACCTCGATCGATCAGAGTTCCGCGGTGAACGGTGGAGATCTCGGATGCACTTCGCCGGCGCAGTTCGTCGAGCCGTTTGCAGCCGCCACCATGGAGGCAGAACTCGGTATTCGAACGGATCCGGTCGAATCGGAGTTCGGATATCACATCATCCTCGTGTCACAGCGTGAGGAGGCGACGCCCGAGATCGTGCGTGAGGCCCTCGAGACCCAGCAGATCACCTCGAACGTGGACGCCTGGTTCGTCTCCGTCCTCGACGGGGTCCAGGTCGAGGTGGCTGAGGACGTCGGCGTTTGGGTCACCGATCCAAGCCCCCAGGTGCTCGCAACGAATTGATCGAACGGGTCGACAGGTCGACAGGTTGACAGGTTGACGGCCGGCGCGTATGCCGCGCTCAGGGGATGTGGAGGGCTTCGCGTGTGCGGGGGCCGACGAGGCCGTCGACCCAGAGATGAGAGGCTTTCTGGAACGTGATGACGGCCCGGAGCGTGAGCGGTCCGAAGACTCCATCGGTCGGCCCCGCGGGGTAGCCGGCGGAGTTGAGGCTCGCCTGGACCTCTTGAACGGCTTCACCCCTGGAGCCGACGGAGAGGACCTCTCCTGATTCGTCATGGTGGTTGAGCCCGAGGATGGCCGTCTTCGTCGCCCTGCCCACGAGTCCGTCGACATCGAGGCCGAAATCTGATTGGAAGGCTTTGACGGCTGCCTCTGTCCGAGGTCCGAACCTGCCGTCGATCTCGCCGACGGCGTACCCGAGGTCCACGAGCGCCATCTGCAGTGAACGGACATCGGCCCCATGGAGTCCCCGGAACAGAACCCGCGCACCGTCGACCAGCGGATCGCGTGGTCCATCCCCCACATCGTTTCCACCGGCTGCCACGAGCGAGCTGTAGGGATTCACGAGGGTTCCAGACGGGTCCCGCAATTCGAAGTGCAGATGTGGCGGAGTCTCCTCGGCAGTCCCGCTGTCGCCCACCCACGCGATGTGCTGACCAGCCTCGACTCGCACTCCTGGTGTGATGGCCTTCTTGATCCCCCATCCGTTTCCGTCGTCGGTCCCGGTCTTGTCGTTGTCGAGGTGGATGTACCAGCTCTCCCACCCATCGTCGTGGAGAATGACAAGCGAACAACAGCGGTCACGATTCATGTGCTCGCTGCTCGTCCAGTTCACGAGTCGAACGACACCCGCAGCGGCTGCGACGACCGGCGTCATCTTGTCCGCCATGATGTCCTGACCCGTGTGGAAACCATGTGATCTGCCCGCCCAGAACGTGTCAGAGAACCGGTGGGGTCCGTCCACGGGGAACACGAGGTCGTAGTCGACGTCCTCGCCAAGCTCGAACGCACCCGTTGAGGTTGCGCCGAGCCCGATGAAGAGGGACGCTGCAACTGCGATGGCACCAAGGCGTCTCAAACCTCTCATGGAAGATGTATCGGCACCCCCAGGGTCGGGTTGAGCAGAGAGCAGAGAGCAGAGAGCAGAGAGCAGAGAG
This sequence comes from Actinomycetota bacterium, assembly GCA_039714815.1. Taxonomy (GTDB): domain Bacteria; phylum Actinomycetota; class Acidimicrobiia; order Spongiisociales; family UBA5794; genus JAMBLL01. Next base: position 5,808 of record JBDLIR010000122.1, read on the forward strand.
CAGAGAGCAGAGAGCAGAGAGCAGAGAGCAGAGAGCAGAGAGCAGAGAGCAAAGACTGCCCGGGGCGATTCCCCGGCCTTCGGACGTGGTGCGTAGTACGTCCGTTGTCCGTCATGCGTCATGCGTCATGCGTCGTGCGTCGTGCGTCGTGCGTCCCGATCCCTGAAACCTGACACCTGACACCT
>JBDLIR010000123.1:0-5986 GCA_039714815.1 Actinomycetota bacterium
GTTGCGATGAGTTCGTATCCGGCGTTTGATCCTTCGGCTTTCGTTGACGGGTTGAGTGTTGAGCAGTGGGAATCGCTTGCAAACGTGTCTGCGTTCACCAACTTCGCTGTGCAGGGCCAGTACGCCCCGGCATCGACGTTCAAGACGGTCCCGTACGTGCTGGCGCTCGAGGAGGATTACTACCCGATCGATCGCGGAGTAGGGGACAAGGAGATCGGTCAAGAGCCGACAGGCGGGTCATCGCAGGCACCAACGACGACAACGCCGACAGACGGCGCCACGGATGATGATTCGCAAGAAGATGTGCTCGAACCCCTCCAGACAGACACGGACGAGTACTCATGCTCCGGCGAATTCAGGTTCCGTCTGAACGATGGATCGTTCCAGACCAAACGGGACTGGAAATGGCCAGGCGGGCATGGCCCATTGGATCTCCATGGTGCGCTCCAGGCGTCGTGTGACCTCTACTTTTGGGATATCGCACTCAGGCTGTGGAACGAACGCGGAGATGACTCCGGCACCGACAAGGAGAACCTTCTCCAGGAGTACGCACGCGGCTTCGGCTTCGGTGAGACAACCGGCATCGACCTTCCTTTCGAGCGTGAAGGCCTCATTCCAGACAAGGCATGGTTCATCACAGAACAGCGTGAAGGGTCTCCCCGTGTCCGCAAGGACGGGTCATGGGTCGGTGGCGATCTCATGGACGTTGCCGTCGGGCAGGGTGCGGTGCTCGCAACGCCGCTGCAGATGTCGAACGGCCTCGCTGCGATGGTCAACGGCGGGACGGTGTGGCAACCCCAGGTCGTGAGAGAGGTCGTGGATCAGGACGGGATCGTCATCACGGAGAACCAGCCAACCGTGCTGAACCGGATGGACATCGATCCCAGAACGTCTGCCTTCCTCCTCGCTGACCTCCAGCAGGTCGTCAACAACCAGGAGAGAGGCACCGCCAGGTCCGCGTTCGCTGACTTCGGCGAGGGTGTCGAACTGGTCGGAGGCAAGACCGGCACTGGAGAGATCATCAAAGCACCCAGTTCGGAGCATTTCCGGGAGGTCGACAGCGCGTTCTTCGTTGGAGTGGTCCCCGTCAACGATCCCGAGTACGTGATAGCGGTGGTTGTCGAGCGTGGCGGTAGCGGCGGAGGGATCGCCGCACCGATCGCAAGACAGGTGTTCCAGTTCCTCCTGAACGGGCCGGAGGGCGTGACACCGATCGCCCCTGGACTGGATGCCGATTGATGGCCTTCGCTACCCGATCACGCGAGCTCTCCCGCTTCCACGACCCACACGCCCCTTCACGCCCTGACCTCGTTCTCATCGGCACGTACATCGTCATCTCGCTGTTCGGGCTTCTGATGATCTACTCTGCAACCGCTCCCGGGCTCGAGGCACGGGGGATGGACCCGACACGGGAACTCAAAGCTCAGGCCTTCTTCGTACTCGTAGGTTTCCTCGTGTTCGGCGTCGTCTCAACACTCGACCTCACCGAGGTGCGACGGTTCGTTGATCCGATCTACATAGGCTCGACGCTGCTTCTCGTCGTCGTCCTCACCGATCTGGGCGAGAGCCAGGGTCTGGCCCAGCGCTGGATCGATCTTGGTCCCATCCAGTTTCAGCCTTCGGAGATCTCAAAGATCGCGGTGATCTTGATGCTCGCATCGCTCCTCGCCCGAGTTGAAGTCCCCCTCACGTGGAAGACGGTTGCGATTTCCATCGTGATCGTCGGTATCCCCTCAGGTTTGATCTTTCTCCAGCCCGACCTTGGGACGATGCTCGTATTCGCCTTCGTGCTTCTTGCCATGCTCTTCGTGGCAGGGGTGACGATGCGCCAACTCGGGTTCCTCGGGGTCGCGACGATCATCGGCACGGTCGGTGTCTTCCAGTTGAAGCTGATCAAGGCCTACCAGATCGACCGGTTGACGGCGTTCATCGATCCAGGGAGCCACGAATTGACCCTTTCATACAACCAGGTGCAATCCGAGATCGCCATCGGATCTGGAGGACTCGTCGGCAAGGGGCTCTTTGAAGGCTCCCAGACCAACCTCCAGTTCGTCCCCGTGCAGTCGAGCGACTTCATCTTCACTGCGGTTGGAGAGCAATTCGGCTTCATCGGCAGCGTGATCGTCATCGCTCTGTTCTCGATCCTCCTGTTCCGGTTGCTCTCGATCGCAGTGACAGCCAAGGACCGGTTCTCGTACCTCGTCACCGCGGGTGTCGCCTCGATGCTCGCCTTTCACATCTTCGTGAACATCGGGATGACGATTCGAATCATGCCGGTAACGGGGCTCCCGCTGCCGTTCATGTCTGCCGGCGGAACGGTCTTCGTCGCCATGAGTGCGGCGCTGGGACTCGCGCACTCTGTGTGGATCCGTCGTAACGCGCCGGCGGGGGATCGATAGCGGACGCGCGATTGCCTCCAGTGATCGCTCCCTTGCTATCGTCAACGCTCATGGACCGTCGAGCAGATCAGGGCTGGATCGAGGTCATCGCCGGCCCGATGTTCTCAGGCAAGAGCGAAGAGCTCATCCGTCGAGTAACGAGGTATCACCTGGCTCGCGTGCCGACCCAGACGTTCAAACCGGCCCTCGACACGAGATACGCGGAGACCGAGGTCGTGTCGCACTCGAAGATGAGTACGGGAGCGATTCCCGTGGCGGATTCCGACGAGTTGCTTCGTACCGTCGAGGACCGAACGGTTGTCGTCGGGGTCGACGAGGGGCAGTTCTTCGACGAGGGACTGGTCGCGGTCGCCGAACGGCTCGCAAGCGCAGGGAAGAACCTGATCATCGCCGGACTCGATCTCGACTACCTCGGAAGGCCCTTCGAACCGATCCCATCCCTGATGCTGCGCGCAGAGTACGTCACGAAGTCGCTTGCGGTGTGTCATCGATGCGGCGGCCCCGGCCTGTTCACCCAGCGGGTCGTGCAATCTGACGAACTCGTCGTCCTCGGAGCAACGGATGCGTACGAAGCCCGCTGTCGCCACTGCTACAACCCCAACGAAGCATCACAGCAGTCGTTGGATGTGGACTAACGGTCACAGCCTTCAGTCCACGGACCGACGAAGAGATCCTGCGTCCACCCGACTTCAGAAATCGCCACACTCATCTGCAATCTCTGTGCGAACGAAGTAGGATGCCCAAGCATTCTGCAATGGAAGGAGCAGGAATGAGGGGGAAGATATTGGGTTGGCCGCGCTGGTCGCTCATCATGGTTGCGCTATTGATGATCGGAGTCATGGCTCCGGCCGCATCGGCGGGTCCGGATGATCCAGTGACCGACGATCCGAACGGGACCGAGGAAAGCCACGAACTGCAAGGCCCTGCGGGTGATCTTGGTGCACCGCTGATGAGCCACGACATGTCCGTGACGGACATCGTGAGTGATGGTCCGTCCGCCAAAGTGAACAAGAACATCGATCTGCGCGGACGTGGCGAACGTAATGATGCCGGTGCCACGACCGACGTATGGGAACTCGGCGGCTACGCCTACACAGGGACGTTCAACAATCCCTGTGGCGGTGATCCGGAGGCTGGCATCTGGGTTTGGGATGTTTCGAACCCGAACAAGACCGATTTTGTGACGGTCATTCCATCACCGACCGGTAGCAGGGCGAACGATGTCAAGGCCGCCGCGATGAACTCGGGCGACATCCTTGTGCATTCGAACGAGTCGTGCAACGGTGGCCCAGGTGGGTTCGAGATCTACAACGTGGATGATCCTGCCAACCCGATCGCACTGGCGAGCGTGCAGACAGATGATGTCAACGCGTTCCTGCGCGACGTCTTCGGCTTCACCGACCACGGTGTCCACAATCTGTTCCTGTTCACCCAGGATGACAATGACTACGTCGCCGCGGTTGTGGAATCAGAGTTCGGGAACTTCCAGATCTTCGACATCACAGACCCTGCGAATCCGACACTGGTCGGGTTCTGGGGTGCAGAGTCCAACTCGATGGGTGACTTCCCGTCACCTCATCCGTACGAGGACTACGCAACGCTCGTTGACTTCGGGAAGATCCTGGATGTCGATGCCTACCTCTTCAGTGGCTTTGGCGCATCGCAGAACCGGTTCCTCCACGACATCACCATCAGTGCCGACGGCACACAGGCCTACCTGGCCAACTGGGACGCAGGGCTGATCCTGCTCGACATCTCCGATGTGACGAACCCGACCCAGGTCTCCGTAGCGCTTGATGAGACGAGTGAGGACGGCGAGGTCAACAGCCACGCCGTGTGGCCAAGCGAAGACGGGACGATCGTGGTCGAGGGCGAGGAAGACTTCGCCCCGTTTGCGACAGAGTTCGAGATCACAACCGGTCCGAGCGCTGGTAACTACCCAGCGGCGGAGGGTGCCATCACGGTACCGATCGCGTCGTTGCCCGGCTCGACGATGTCCGGAACGGCTACGTATGTCGGGTACGCATGCGACCCGGGAAACCCGGGATTCGACGATCCGGTTCCTGCTGGCTCCGGCATCGCGTTGATCCAACGAGGAGCATGCACCTTCTCGAGCAAGATCAACAACGCCGAGGCCGCGGGTTATGACGGGGTCGTCGTGTTCAACGATGCGGCACGAGGCGATGCTCTTGTGACGATGGGTGGCACTGCGACGAACTTGCCCGGAGTGTTCGTCGGACACTCGACAGGCTTGACCATCATGGGCGTGGCCACAGCGGGAGATCTCGTGATCGGGGCGTCTGGTGAGGACGTCAGTGCGGGAGTCGAACCCAATGGTTGGAGCGGATTCAGGGTCTGGGACTACTCAGATCCATCGAACCCGGTTCTTGCAAGCACGTTCAACACGGTGTGCAGCGCCGATCCTCTGGACCCGAGCTGTGACCCTGCCGGCACGTATTCGACGCACAACGTGATCGTCGAGACCCTGGATGACAAGGTCAAGGCGTACATCGCGTGGTACTCAGACGGGGTGCTGATCCTCGACGTCAGCGATCCGTACGACCCGGTCGAGACGGCCAGGTTCCTGGACGACTCCACGAACGACGGCGAGCCGAACGACTTCTGGGGTATCTATAAGACCCCGGACAAGCCCTGGATCTATGGATCGGACCGCAACGGCGGTTTGTACATCCTGAAGGAGCAGGGGGCAGGCTCCGGCTGACCACGATCCACAAGCAACAAGACGAGGAGGGCAGCCAGATGGCTGCCCTCCTCTCTGTGTCCGGCTGATTCGAGTGCATCCTCTAACCGCGCACGGTTGCTACCATCGCTCTATCACACCGCAACCGCGGCAGTTAGTTTTCCGACCCGGGACGGGTATGGCCTACGTTCGATCGCTCGAAGCACTGGTGCTCGCGCACCTGTTTGTCTCGCGATACGTCTATGGAACATCACATGTCGATAGATGGACCGATGCCACCTCCCAAGCCTTTGTGCACCACCCAACGTGGGACGCGGCTTCGCGTCGCCACGGACACTGGTTTCCTGGGCCGGATGGAACAATGATCGGCCATAGTGGCCTTTCGAAGGAGTTGATCCATGGGCCTCTTCAAGAAGAAGACACCCCGAGTCATTCGCAAGAGCGAACAGGGAGAAAAGCGCGAAGTACGGACTGTGGACGGTCATCAGGTGACCATTCGCAAGCCATCCGCTCCCGATGCAAAGTCGAAGTCTGAGCGGCGTTCCGGTACCGCCACCGCTACGAAGAAGAAGTCCCAGCGGTCACGCAAACCCAAGCAGAGCCGCTCTCAGCAGAGCCACCGGACCGCAACCCAGCGCAGACGGCCCCCTGTCGAGATCATCGAGCCGCCAGAGACGGCCCGCAAGCAGATGCTTGTCCGCACGAGCCCGAGCCAGACGCAGATCGTCGTCCTCGAGGGGCCCGTCCTCGTTGAGCACTACGTTGCTCATTCGGATCGGAAGTCCCTCGTCGGCAATGTGTATGTCGGGAGGGTCCGCAACGTCCTGCCGGGTATGGAGGCAGCGTTCATCGACTTCGGGGAAGGGAAGAACGGCGTTCTCTACGC
>JBDLIR010000124.1:0-5959 GCA_039714815.1 Actinomycetota bacterium
CACACGTGCACCAATCGATGCACCTACCGCAGACGATGGGAGGACCAGATCGTCTTCATCGAGAGTCGCCTTCCCCACGACAGCCTCATCGATTCGTCGCATCTCCTCGGCATAGTCGGCGCACATGTCGACAACCCGTCCGGCTCCTGTCGTTCCAGTGAGCCCGAGTTCGTCGAGGCAGGGTGATCCGGGGTTCGTTGAGGAACGCCGAGCTATGGTGTTGGCGATGAACGATCCTCTGTCAATTGTCATGTGTCTGCCTCAAGGCGTGACTCTGTTCGACCCGGAACCCTCCGAGACCGCCCGGCGTGACGTGCGCCTCGTGTCTGAGTTGGACTCGGACACCGGTGGTGTGGTTGGTTGGTCAACAGGGGGATGGGATGCTCTTGCGATTGCGGCAGCACATCAAGATCTGCCCAGGCTGGTGATAGTGTCTCTACCCTTCCCAGACGAGCCACCAGCTGAGTTGGATGCCGATGCTGTGAACGCCAAGACCCTCCTGCTGTATGGCGCCGCAGACCCGCAGACGGGTTCAAGCCATGGATCGCGGTGGCAGAAGACCCTCCCGAATGCCCGGCTCGAAATGGTCCCAAAGGGTGGGCACGACTTGCTGGTTCCAATGTGGAGACGAATCCTGTCTCACCTTGCGCCGCGCCGCACGGCTGGATGAGAAGCGCACACATCCGCTCTGCTTTCAAGTGGTCGCAGTGAAGGTGCGTATCATCGAACCGTGACCGCACGGACCTTCATCGTGACCGGCATCCCTGCGAGTGGGAAGAGCAGCGTCGGTCGCGGGATTGCCAAAGCACTCGACATCCCGTTCTTCGACAGGGACGACTTCCTTGATGGGGCGATCTCGCCACGGCTTGCTCATCGGTGTTTCGGTCGTCAAGGTTCCCCCCGCTCTGGCCACACGTGCACCAATCGATGCACCTACCGCAGACGATGGGAGGACCAGATCGTCTTCATCGAGAGTCGCCTTCCCCACGACAGCCTCATCGATTCGTCGTGAGCGCCCGTAGGCGATTCAACGCGCAGATGTCGGCACCATGCGCCTCGGTGTCGTTGCGGCGCTCCGCGGGAAGTTCGTACACTGATGTGATGTCCCTCGTCATCGCCCTGACGGGCTTCCCGGGTACTGGCAAACTGACCGTCGCTCGATCGATCGCTGCGGAAGTAGAACGATCAGGCGGTGTCGCCGTTGTTGTTGACAACCATTCGATCAACAACCCCATCTTCGGTCTGATCGACCAGGACGGCATCACACCGCTACCGTCCGAGGTCTGGGACCGAGTCGGAGACGTAACGCGAGCCGTATTCAAGACGGTGGAGACGCTCACGCCGCACGATTGGGACGTCGTGTTCACCGCCTACCTCGATGGCGTCACCGACACGGGATGGCTTCCCGCACTGGCTCGGATAGCCGAACAGCGCGGTGCCACGCTTGTCCCGGTGCGTTTGCTGTGCGACCCAACCGAGATTGCTCGACGTATCGTTGAGCCAGAGCGACGCGCGCAGATGAAGTCCATCGATCCCGATTTGCCGTATCGGCTCGCCGAAGCGGGCTCTCCCCATGATTCAGGTATGCCCAACTCGCTCACGATCGACGTCACCAGGCTCCCACCACTTGACGCGGCCCGAGCGATCCTGCAACACGCCAGATCGATCACCTGGGCAGCACCTTCCGGCACCTCCAACGCGCCGGACATGACCGGTAGCGGGACGACGTGATATGTGACGCTAGACGCGCACCCGAACAGAACGTAGTGTGAGAGCACATGTCCATTGAAATCCTGAGCGGCTTGGACTTCTCCCAAGCGGAGGAACCAGAGCCGACCCTCGATTCCCGTCAGCTCCTCGACGGATGGCTTCGATATCAACGGCACGAGTTTCTCCGCAAGTTGCGAGACCTGACACCCGAAGATCTCGCTGCATGGTCGATACCTCCGGTGGAGCTCTCCGTGCTGGGGTTGGTTCGGCACATGACCCAGATGGAGCATGTCTATCTGACCTGGGGCCTGGGCGGGGGTGAGCGTGTGATGGTCTACGGAGAGGATGACTATGCCGGTGGTTCTGTCGAAACCATCGATGACGACCTGGGTCTCTACTTCGCCGAGGTCGAGAAAGCTGACCTCGCGATTGCAGCCATGCCTGCCCTTGACTCCGAAGGCGCGGGTCACGGACGACGGCTCGAGGCCGTACTGGTGAAGATGATCGACGAGTACGCCCTCCACGCCGGGCAAGCCCACATGCTTCGTTTCGCCGCCCTAGGGCAGATGATCCGCTGACCGGGTTCGACGTGGAGCCGAACCTCACGGGCTCACAGGTCTTCCCGCAGAGTTTCACACGGTCTACTCCGCGACACATGATCGATCAGGCACACATGCATGGTCGCCGTGAGGGTGCGTATCATCGAACCGTGACCGCACGAACCTTCATCGTGACCGGTATCCCTGCGAGTGGGAAGAGCAGCGTTCTCGGACCTGTACGCCTGGGACCCATCGGGCTTGGTCGGCTTGTCACGGTCGACACCACGACACCCGTTGACATCGACGTCATTCGTCGACAGCTCTGACACCCGAAACCGCGGCACATATGGATGCGCCACCCACTCCGTCATGTGCGGAGAGGCAGAGTGCTACGCTCGCGCCACTCGATCGTCGTGTCAAGGAGGCTCGGATGAACAGCCAACCCACCTCTCACCGCGCCTCAACCGTTCTCCTGCAAGCCTGAACGCACGCATCACGACCGAGGCGCTCCTTTCACCATCTATCTGAGGAGTGTCAATGCCTGAGGGCAATACCACCTACGAGTGGCGTGGAGCGTTCACCAACGACGAGATTCACGCCCTGCACGCTGAAGCGTTCAAGACCCGGCTGTTCGACGAGAGCGAATGGGACTGGGTCGAACAAGTCAACACCTACAGCCTCGGTTGGGTCGTGGCCCGACACGAAGACCGGTTCGTCGGGTTCACCAACGTCCTATGGGACGGACTCGTCCATGCCTTCATCGAGGACGTCATGGTCGATGCTTCGATGAGACGTCACGGCATCGGTGTCGGTGTCGTTCATGCCGCTCGGGACGGGGCGCGGGCGGCGGGTTGCGAGTTCCTGCATGTCGGGTTCGAGGACGACCTTCGAGCGTTCTACGTCGATGCTTGCGGGTTCGAGCCAACCCCTGGCGGTCTCATGGAACTCGACTAGCGACCTGCACCAACGCGCTGCGGCTTCCGTCGGCAGGTGATGGATACATGATGCCGTTCGTGGACGGGGACCGGCGCATACAGGATCGAACCTCGGGCCGTCGAGCGGTGTAGTGGTACTGGAAGCGGGATCGGACGGAGAGGGACAACGCTTGCTGGTGTCGGCGTACACAACGGCGCGTGTACATCCCTCAGACAGCCACTGATGTTGATAGATGGAACTGAGGTTCATTGGCTGGATTTACGGGTCAACCACTCGAGCACATCATCGGCGTTGCGGTCGGGTGGGAACACCGGGTAGAGGACGTGTCTGACCCCCGACGCATCGGCAATGAGCGTCAAACGCCGGTAAAGAATCATGCCGTCGGATTCAAGGATCGGCAGGGACAACGCAGACGACTTGAGAACGAGGTCGCTGTCGTTGAGAAGCGGGAACGGGATATGCATGCGTTCGGCGAACGCGATCTGCTCCTCGATCGGCTGGGCGCTGAGGCCCCAGACTGTCGCGTCAAGGGTCTGCAGCGCCCCATAGTGATCGCGAAACGCGCAACTCTGAGGAGTGCAGCCCCGTGCACCGGGGATCATGTCCCAATCATCGGGCAGGTCTATGCCTGGACCTCCGGTCCGAGGGTAGATGTACAAAACCAACCACTGCGTGGAGAACCCGGTAAGGAGTTTGGAACCTCCCCCGGATGTACGGAGTTCGATTTCGGGCAACGACTGGCCGACCAGATGGTCGCTCGCACCGTCATCGACGGGTACGGGAAGGTTGTCAGGTAGTCGAGTGAGATCGGTCATGCGATCGAGACTACCGCCCTTAACGGCACCGATGCTCGCTCGAGGAACAAGGTCTGGTCAGCTGTCTGGCTGCCACTCTTGTCTGAGGACACCGAGCTTGATCGAGTCGAAGTACTCACCCTCGAAGTAGCGGACCTTGCGGACTCGCGCTTCTAGCTTCATCCCCAGAGACTCGGCACAACCGATCATTCGCGGATTACCCGACCAGGTGGTCAGACCGATGTGCTCGATCTCGAACCGGGAGAACAGATGCGAGACCCACAGCCTGAGCGCGCGCCTCCCAAGGTGCCTTCCCCAAGAGTCGGGCGAGTAGAGGACGATGCCGACCTCCAGCCAACGGGTCGCTTCATCCTCCCACGTATACGTGACAACGCCGACAGGCTCACCGTTCACTTCAACCACCAGAGCACGGTCTCCGTCGGAGAGCACTTGGAAGTAACCGGTTCGGAATTCCTCCAGGGTCCAGTTCGGTGGCGGGTAGTAGGGGGCATCGAAACGCTTCCAAGCCAGATCGTCATGGATCAAGTGCCACAAAGGCTCCAGATCATCTTCCATCGCCGGGCGCAGCAACACTTCTCGGTCTCTTAGTTCACAATCCATCACGATGAGACACTCTACGAGACACGCGTGCCCACCCATAGCGGGATCACAACACATACGTCCGTTCAGCCAGTCTCACAAGGAGCATGGGATCAGAGCTGACCATGTACCAACGAGAGCGGCACGAAGAGTGAGGCCGCTTCGTAAGGCGGCGGTCGCCGAGTTAGGCCTCTATCTCGTACGTGAGGGTGTAGGCGTGGGTTCCGTCCTCATCGATGTCGAGGCAAGTTCACCGCTGATACCGGTGAGGTCTCCTCTCCCTGAGTCCGGCACGATCGTTACCCGCAGTGTTCGATCGCCACGGTCTGCCAAACTCCGCGAACGCGCAGGCAGGGGTCACGGTGTCCGATGCGGTGGTCACAGATAGCGACGGACCCTGTTCTGATACTCCGCGTACTCGTGGCCGAAGGATTCAAGGAGCCGGTGTTCTTCCCTGCCCGACTCCCAATGAACCCACACCACCAGAGCCGAGCTTGCGATAAGAAGCCACCCTGAGTCCAGGAGCAGCAGAAGGCCGAAGTAGACGAGCGTCCACGCGACGTACATGGGATGGCGCGACAACCGATACGGACCGACCGTGATCAGTTGAGCATCATCTGCCAGTCTCACCTGACCCGCTGTCACGGTCGCCCAGACGATGACAGCTATCCCAAAGAGGACGAGGACCACTCCAAGAACCGACGCACCCGGGCTGGGAAGGCCAAGCGTGAGAGGCTTGAGGAAACCAAGGGCCACGCCGCTCACGATGAGAACCACGTGTGCCTCGGGCAGAGGAAGATTGCTCCACCGCCAACCACCGTTCAAGAGACAGCCTCCATGCCGACCACCCTACGCCTCACCGACACTTTCACGCCAACCACCATGAACCTGACGCTCGGTTCTCCCTTGTTCCTCACCTATGAGCGTGCATGCAACCGAATGTGGCCGGGTGTTGTGGGACTTGCCGACTCCGGCTGTCTGGATGATCTTGGCCCGGGATCGGCTGACTATTGCCTGATGGCCGCTGCGAGGCGTGTTACGTCGTCGTCTGTGTTGTAGAGGTGGAAGCTCATACGGAGCCGACCCGCCCGCAATGCAGTGCGAAACCCGGCGAGCTTCTCGGCATCGAAGTCTGCTCCGAGATCGAGCGACACGATCGCAGAATCAGAAGGTGCCCTTCCGAGCTGTGTAAGCAGGGAGTTGGCGAGTCCCACGTTGTGATCGTGGATTGCGTCGATGCCGATCTCGTCGAGCGTCCGTAGCGCAGCGGCAGTGCCGACCCATGCCAGCCACCCCGGAGACAGGTCAAGACGACGAGCGTCGGGGGCTAGACGAAGCGGCATGCCATAGATGCTGTCCCATGGGGAATCCCCCGCATAC
>JBDLIR010000125.1:0-5939 GCA_039714815.1 Actinomycetota bacterium
GCCAGCTTCGCGGCGTCTTCATCGAATCCTGAATGGCTTGCGAGGGCTCCACAACATGTCTGAGCCTCCGGGGCATCCACCTGATATCCAGCAGCAAGGAGCACCTCGATGGTCGCCTTGTGGATGTCGCTGAACCACGTGTCTGCGAGACACCCTGTGAACAGGACAACCCGGTCGCCATCTCCATCTCCCCACGAGCCTCCACGGGCTGACGGGAGCGGCAGCGGCAGCTTCCTGAGTCCTGCCGTCGCCCCGCCAACGACGGGCAGAGCCTTCAAGGCGCCTATCCGTTGAAGTGCTGCTGCCTCCAGGGTTGCTGCTCGCATGACGAGCGGGCTGCCGAGAGCAGTGCCGAGAGCGAACCTGCGTATCGTCTGCTGGCTCTGAGGTACCTGGGCGACCGACTCGGACCGTGCAGCTTCGATGATCGAACCGAACGGTACGAGCGAAGGGCACACCGTCTCGCAAGCCCGGCATTGGAGACAGAAGCTTGTGATCTCGTCGAAGCGTTCATCGACTTCAGCCTGCCCCCGGGCAACGGTCGTGATCGCTGTGAGACGCCCACGCGGAGAGGCTGTCTCGTCTCCGGTCAAGCGGAACGTCGGACACACGGGCAGACAAAGACCGCAGGTCACACACGAATCGAGGTCCACGTCAGCAGGGGGGCGGACCGTAACCCAGGCCATCAGATACCCCCCGGAAGGGCACCGGGATGGCACACTTCAAACGGGTCGAACAGGTTCTTCATTCGCCTCTGTATCGGAAGAGTCGACGGTGGCGTGCCCCAACGTCCTTGCGAGGTGAGGCCGGGGCTTGCGACGACGAGCGACCCGCCACGAGACTCAGCCCATCGGCGCAATCGGCCGAGTTGCTCGGTTTCGACACCGGCAAGACCCAGATCTATGACACCCACGCCATGTTGAGCCACGAACCACTCCGTGTCGATCTCACCGATCAGCGCAACCCCCGCTGCCAGGTGGCGTGCCGGAACCCGTAGAGAAGCTGTCGCTGGTGTCGGAGCGGTCTCCGGCCAAGCAAAGCCCGCCGTCCCGGTTCCACCGAGTGCGCCAGCCTGCTCAGCCACCGTTGTCTCGTCACCTTCGAGGTACACGAACGAACCCGTCTCAGATTCGAGGACCGCCACCGGTTTGTAGACAGACGACACGGCCGAAACCGGATCCTCAACTCCCACCGTCACCCGATGCGGTGGTGCCGGCCACAACTTCAGACACACCGAACCGATGATGCCGAGAGACCCGAGCGACCCCGTCACGAGACGTGGGATGTCGTATCCGGTGACGTTCTTGACGAGCCGGCCGCCTGCACGGACGACCTCCCCGTAGCCCGTGGCCATGGTCACCTCGAGCACACGGTCGCGGGTCGGTCCGTACTTGAGTCTTCGGTATCCCGACGTTCCTGATGCGACAACACCGCCGACGGTCCTACCGGGAGAACGTTCGGGAAGGATGGCTGTATGCCAACGCTCAGCGAGTTCGGCTTCGAGGTCGACGAGACGTGTTCCTGCGCCGACCACGATGGTCAGATCATCTGGCTGATAGTCGATGATGCCGGCGAGTCGATGCGTTGAGAGAGCGATGTCGGCGGTTGAGCCCGCAAGCGTTGACCCCGAACCGACGGGCACGATGCTCGCTCCGTGTGATGCAGCGACGGTGATCACCTGAGCTATCTCCGCAATCGAGGGTGGCGCGACGACGATAAGGGCGTCCACCGGGCCGATGTCGCCGTCGAATCTGAGATCGGCGAGATCATTCGCGAGCGAGGTCTCAGCGGAGTTCACAGCCGCACTCCTGCGGCGTCGAAACAACGCGAACCGGTGGGAAGCACCTTGTCGGGGTTCATCGAGCCGTGTGGATCGAACGCCTCCTTGACCCTGGCCTGGGCATCGAGATCGACTGCGGTGAACACCAACGACATCAGGTCGCGCTTCTCGACGCCGATACCGTGCTCACCCGAAAGCGAGCCTCCTGCATCGATCGAGACCTTCACCATCTCCTTGGCTGCGTCCTGGACAGTTTCGAGCGCGCCTGGTTCCCTCGCATCGAACGCCACCAGCGGATGCAGATTCCCATCCCCCGCATGGAAGACATTGAGCATCGTCAATTCGTGACGATCGGCGATCTCGTAGATCTGGTGCATGACCTCGACGAGACGGGTTCTCGGTACGACGGTGTCGTGGAGGTAGTAGTCGGGTGCTGCCTGAGCCACTGCTCCGAACGCTGACTTCCTCCCCTTCCACAGGAGCGCCCTTTCGGTGTCGCTGGTGGCGACGCGTACATCGGCAGCGCGGTTCGCCTTCGCAATCGCCGAGATCCGCTCCGTGTCAGCCTTCACGGCATCGGGAGCTCCTGTGACCTCCGCGAGGAGCACAGCGGCAGCATCGGTCGGATACCCGGCGTGGACGAAGTTCTCGACGGCGGCCACCATGCGCTTGTCCATCATCTCGAGTGCAGCGGGGATGAGACCGGATGCGATCACCTCCGACACCGTGGCCGCAGCATCCTCGACCGACGGAAACCCGATGAGCAGCGTTGCCACGTCTGGTGCGGTCTGCGTCAAGCGGACGAGCACCCTTGTAACGATGCCGAGCGTTCCCTCGGAGCCGACGACGACGGCACGGAGGTCGAGGCCGGGTGTGTCTGGAGCCTCACCGCCAACGACAACGATCTCGCCGTCTGAAGTGACGAGTTCGGCGGCGTAGATATGTGCCACGGTGGTCCCGTCTGCGAGACAATGGGGACCGCCGGCATTGGTTCCGACGTTTCCACCGATCGTGCACGCTGACTGGCTGGATGGGTCCGGGGCGAAATGCAGCCCGATGGGGTTGAGTTCTTTGGACAGGTCGAGGTTGATGAGGCCGGGGCCGACCCACACCGATCGCCCGACGGGGTCGACTTCTCCAATTGACGTGAACCGGGTGAGGACGACGAGAAGGCCAGGTTTAACCGGTACCGCTCCGCCAGCGAGACCTGTCCCCGCACCGCGAGGCACGATCGGGACCTCGTGGTGGTTGGCCAACCGGACGATCGCGGCGACTTCCTGGGTGGTCTCTGGCAGTACGGCGGCGACAACGGGCCCTGCGACGACGCCCGAGTCCTTTGCGAACACCGCAAGGTCCAGAGGATGGTGCCGCACACGCTCTGTCCCGAGTAACCGTTCGAGATCATCGATCAGGGTCATAGGAACATCGGCTCACAGCTCACAGGTCACATCCTACAGCTCGCGGGAGGTGCCCTGAACCCAGGGTTCGTACGCGCGTATACGCGTCCCCCAGCCCACAGAATGGAAGGTCACCTGAACCCAGGGTTCGTACGCGCGTATACGCGTCCCCCAGCCCACGGAATGGGGGATGCTCTAGGGGGCTCCCCAACCGCCTCCGCCCGGGGTGAGGACGAGTAACTCGGTTCCTGCCGAAACATCGACGGTGCATTTGCCGGGGAGACGCTCTCTCGACCCATCGGCGTGGATGAGCCAGTCCTCTCCGGGGCTGGCATCGGCACCTCCGGCAAGACCCCACGGTGCGGTCTCCCTGCGCTCCCCCATCAACGAAAGCACAACATCCGTATTGAACCGGATCGCTCGCTCGATCCCGTCACCGCCGCTGTACGCACCGGCACCCCCGCTGCCCGTGCGCAGCGTGTACCGCGTGACAGCGAACGGATAGTGCGATCTCAGCGAGGTGATGGGAGTGTTCTTCGTGTTGGTCATCCCGGTCTGGATCCCCGACTGGCCGTCTCTCCCGGGGCGAGCACCCTGTCCGCCGGCAACGGTCTCGTAGTAGGCGAAATCGTCGTTGCCGATGAGGACGTTGTTCATCGTCCCCTGGCTTGCGGCGGGAACCCTATCTGGCGCGAACGGTGCAAGCGCACCGAGCAGCGCATCGGCGATCCGCTGCGATGTTTCCACGTTTCCAGCCGCAACGGCCACCGGGGCGACGGCATGAACGATCGATCCCGGCCGTGTGATCATGTGCAGCGGGCGGTGCGCCCCACCCGTCGCGGGAATGGACGGGTCGGTCGCGACGCGTGCAGCGAACGACAGACATGAACGCGTAACCGCCTCCACCGCGTTGATGTTCCCCTGCACCTGGTCACCAGATCTCGAGAAGTCCGCCGTGAGTTCCTCCCCGTCGACGGATATCTCAACCGATATCGGCACGAGGCCACCGCCCCATTCCATGAAGTCGGTGAAAGTGTGGGAACCGTCGTCGAGCACCGAGATGGCGGACCGCATCCTGCGCTCGCCGTAGTCGAGAAGTGCCCCGGCCATGGTCGCGAATTGCTTCGGGCCGACGCCCGCGACGATGGATTCCATCCGGATCGCTCCGGCCTCATTCGCACCGAGTTGTGCAGAGAGGTCTCCTCTTCGCTCTGGAGGCGTCCTGGTCGCTTCGAGGAAGGGAACCAGGAACTCATCGGCCCACACGCCAGATCGCACAGCGACCATCGGAGATACCACGATCCCTTCCTGTTCGACCCGCGTTGCGTGCGCCGGCATCGACCCTGGAGCTTCACCGCCGACATCCGCGTGATGGGCACGATTAGCCACCCAGCCGACGTGCACGCCGTCGACGTGAACCGGGCGCACGAGCGTCAGGTCGTTGAGATGTGTGCCTCCCGCAAACGGGTCATTGACGGCGTACTGGACGCCAGGGCGAGGATCGGCCCCGAACGTATCGATCACCGCCGCAACGGACGCCGGCATCGAACCAAGATGCACAGGGATGTGTTCGGCCTGGGCGAGCATCTCCCCCTTCGGTGTGAAGACCGCCGCTGAGCAGTCGATGCGCTCTTTGATATTCGGGGAGAACGACGTGTTGCGCAGCACCACGCCCATGTCCTCGGCGACACGAGCGAGTTGATTGCGGGCAACCTCGAGGACGATCGCGTCGATACGCTGGCTCACCATGACAGCTCCAGCGACCCGTCCGGTCGAACCGTTGCGCGCACACCATCGTCGAGAAACGTCGTCGACTCGGTCTCGGTGATCACGCCAGGCCCGACAACGCTGTCTCCAACACGGAGAGATGAACGATTCACGACAGCCGACACCAGGGTTCCGGCACTGGTCGTGACCTCCCGCTCGCCACGCTGGGTTGCCCCCGTCGCCTGCCAGCCGCCGACGTCGTCCAGGGTGAGCGCGGGGTCCCCGTATGCGGTGCATCGCACGGCAACCACCTCGATCGGGTCCTGAGGACGTGAGAAGCCGTTGCGCGACTCGTGTATTTCGTTGAAGCGAGATACAAGCACATCGTAAGGATCGTCCCTTTCCCATGGGACACCGATCTCGTGGGATTGGCCCACGTATCTGACATCGAGGACGGCACCGGTGCGCACGGTCTCGTGTCCCGCACGCGACAACGACTCCTTTGCGTCACGTCCGAGCTGGTCGATGACCGAGCGTGCCAGCGACAGATCATCATCAACGATGAGCACAGGTGCCACAAGATCAACGCGAGGCGGTGCAAGCAGGAGCCCGACAGCAGACAGGACCCCACCGAAGGGCGGAATGACGACACCTGCCATCCCGAGGGACCTCGCAAGAGAGACTGCGTGCAGCCCACCGGCCCCGCCGAAAGCGATGAGAGCAGCAGCGGTCAGGTCGCTGCCCTGATCGATCGACACCGTACGGATCGCCCCCGCCATCACGTCCTCGGCAATCGCCACGATCCCGAGTGCCGTCTCGGTAACTCCCATTCCAAGCGTGTTCGCCATCCCGGCAACCGCCGTGAACGCAGCTTCAGCATCGATCGGCAGGGTTCCGCCGAGGACGGCGTCAGGGTCGATACGGCCGAGCACTACGTTGGCGTCGGTCACCGTTGCTTCGGTGCCTCCCCGTCGGTAGCACGCCGGCCCTGGAATGGAGCCTGCAGAACGGGGCCCGACACGCAGGGAGCCGCCGGCATCGATCCAGGCGACGGA
>JBDLIR010000126.1:0-5925 GCA_039714815.1 Actinomycetota bacterium
CAACCGTGATCCGTGAACTGTGAGCTGTCCTCATGGACGTCGTCGACGATGCCGACGACGACGCTGCGGATCGGGCCGGTGTCGACTCCGTAGATCTGGCGCGCCGATGTCCCCTCATCGAGGATGAGCACGGTCTCATCTGCACCCGCACCAACACGATCGGTACAGATCATGTACCCGCCGGTGTCCTCGTTGTTGTCGATAAGGCGACAGAGCAACAGACGTTCGCCGTCGAAGAACTCGTGGTTGATCGTCGACACGACGTTGCCGATGACACGACCCACCTTCACAGGCGCACCTCGACATCATCGACGATCCCGACGATCGCATGGTCGACGGGAACGAAACGGGGCTCCATCGCTTCTGCCGCCTCGCGCGACGCGACGAAGTACACGACGTCTCCGACGCCGGCCTGGTACACGCCGTCGGCTGCGACAACGCAGGCGCCATCGTCGTTGCGGTGCTCATCGAGCGGTTGCACGATGAGTAGCTTCATCCCGACCATGCCAGGGTCTTTCACCGTTGCCACAACCGAACCGCGGACCCGACCGAGGTTCATGAGCCGTCGCCGTAGGCCGCGACCCTATCGGCGAACCTTGCGGCTGCTTCGAGGTCGATCCTGAGTTCCGGCGTCAGCTGCGGTATCACGACGCTGTCGGTGACCGCGTCGCCTGAGCGGTCATTGGCAGCGTCTACCGCTGCATCGACCTCCCCCACGGTGCCGTCAACGATGAAATACGCCTTTCCTCCGAGCCCGTCGGCGAGACGGAGGCCGGACAGCGACACATGAGCGTGCTTCACCGCCGCATCGGCAGCGTCGATTCCTGCCGCTACGGAGGACGTTTCGACGACTCCCACAGCCTCGGCGTCGAGGCTGACCGCCTGTTCAGGCCCGAGCAACGCCACGGCAACCGCCGATGCGACATCGGGGAGGAACACGGAGTCGATGAGCGATGGGCGCGGCCGATCGCTGACGATGTCCCCGGCGACCTCAACCGACGCGGTATCGCCCGTTACGAGGACCACGTACTTGCCAGGGTGGGTCGTGCCGGTGCTGATCGAGTCGACCGGGGCACCTTTGATGATGGCGTCTGCACATTCGATCCCCGCAGGGACAGACGAGAACTCCCAGATGCCAAGCGAAGGGGGTTGCTGCTGGTCAGACAATGCGCAACGCTCCCACTACGGACACCCGCCGAACCCGTGAGAAGGTTCGTGGCCGTGTCAGACCTTCGCCCGTCGGGCTCGCGATCGAGAAGGAGGTGAACCCCTCGCCTTCGTTACCCAGACCGTCGACGTTCGACCCGTTCGCAACGAACACGGAGCAATCCATCCTCCTGGCCATCGTCGTGATCGTGTCGACGTTCGTCGAATGGATCGATGCGGTGTGCTTGAAGCCGTGCTCTGACGCGACAGCGAGGTCGATCGCCGTGGCGACGTCCTTGACCCGCACGATGGGCATCACGGGCATCATCTGCTCGGTCCACACGAGATTGTGGTCCGCTGAGACCTCGGCGAGGACGAGGCGGGTTTCGGGCGGGACGGTGATCCCGATCTCCGCGAGGATCACCGCAGCATCCTTGCCGATGAGGTCGTGGTTCATGACGGCTGGCTTGTTCGCCGGGCCCCTGTCGGAGAAGATCACCCGCTCGAGCCGCTTCAGTTCGTGTTCCTTGAGCCGGTAGGCACCAGCCGCGACCATGTGCTGGACGAGCCTGTCGGCGACGGTGTCCACGACGATCGTCGTCTTCTCATCGACACAGATGATGTTGTTGTCGAACGACGCCCCGTTGACGATCGCTTTCGCAGCTTTCGCGATGTCCGCGGTCTGGTCGACGACAGCGGGCGGATTCCCCGGCCCTGCCGTGATCGACTTCTTCGGCATCTTGAGTGCCGCTTTGACAACGCCAGGGCCCCCGGTCACGAGGAGGACCCGCACATCCGGGTGGGCCATCAGCGCCTGGGCCGAGTCAAGTGTCGGGACCGCAACACACGTCACGAGGTCGTCCGGGCCGCCGGCTCGTGCGATCGCCCGGTTGAGCAGCTTCACGTTCTCGACACTGACCTTGCGTGCCGAGGGGTGGACGTTGAAAACCACTGCGTTCCCAGCAGACAGGATCGCGATCGAGTTGTTGATGATCGTCGACGTCGGGTTCGTGGTGGGTGATATCGAGCCGATGACCCCGTACGGTGCGTACTCGGTGATCATCATGCCCCTGTCACCGGTGACGATGTGCGGTTCGAGGTCTTCAGGCCCCGGTGTCCGTTCGATGACGAGGTGGTTCTTGAGGACTTTGTCATCTGCACGCCCGAGCCCGGTTTCGGCACGCGCCATGTAGGCGAGACGCTCGTTGTTCTCACGCATCGACACACGGACAGCTTCGATGATGCCCTTGCGTGCCTCGAGCCCGACCGATTGGTACCGGTTGAACGCCGACTTCGCTGCGGCAACCGCTTCGTCGATCGTCGCGTACACGCCATCGCCGAGCGCATCGTCGATGTCGTCGACAGCGTCGTGCGCGGATATCCCTGCGCCGGCTTTGCCTCCGATATCTCCCGCAGTCACGCGGCCCTTCACCTTTGCGATGATCGCCTGAACGTCTGAATCGGTCAGCTGTCTTGGCATGTCACTTCACGTACACCGTTTCACCATCGAGGTCCCACTGGTCCACGATCGCCATGATCACGGCATCGCACGGCTTGTCCTTCGTCGCCTGCGTCTGTCGTGCCGAACTGCCGGATGCGTAGAGAACGACCTCTCCGACCCCCGCACCGACGCTGTCGACAGCCACGACGTACCCACCCGACGGTGAGCCGTCTTCGCTGAGTTGCCTGACGACGAGCAGCGGCAGGCCGTCCATCAATGGCTCTTTGCGGGACGCCACGAGGGTCCCTGTCACCTTGCCGAGGTTCATTGCGCCGCCTTTCTAGGAGTAGACGCGTCTCGAAGCAGACGCGTTACGAGACGGCGTCTTGTGCCTCGGTGTTGCGACCGAGCGGGAGCACGAGATCGATGTTGACATGTGGCCGTGCGATGACATGGGTAGAGATGACCTCTCCGACCTTTTCGCCACCGCGCACGCCTGCGTCGACCGCAGCCTTCACCGCCGCAACGTCGCCGCGCACGATCGCCGTGACGTAACCGCCGCCGGTCTCTTCGTAGCTGACGAGTTCGACCTTTGCGGCCTTCACCATCGCGTCGGCGGCTTCAACCATTGCGGCGAAGCTGCGGCATTCGATCATCCCTAGTGCGTCTGACATGCGTTCCTCCTGTTGATGTGTTCTGTCACGATACCTGTCGTCCCTCGATGCCTTCTAGCGCAGCAACCGCTGCCTGCCAGCCGACCTCCATGTCCTGTTCTTCCCCCCCGAGGTAGATGCGCCCGACGGCGCCGAACGCTCTGACCTCGAGCACGTTGATGTTGGCAGCCTTCTCAGCTTCGTTCGCGGCAAGCGCTGCGTAAGCGGCTGGCTGGCACTCCATCACGTACAGCGTCTGACCGGGGATGATCATCTGCCCGTGGCGCATCCTGTTGATCAGCTGGGCGTGGTGGTCGTCGATGCGCCTGATCAGTTGGCTCGAAAGCACCTTCGGCTTGAGCCTTTCGGTTTCCGTGATGCCGAGCGAATCGAGGATCGCCTCACCTGCGGCCCTGGTCTCTGACTGCTGCGGAGAGTGGACCTCCAGAAGGCCGAACACACGCTCGATGATCTGCATGCCAGGCTTGACCGTGGTGGCCTTCAATGCGATGTCCGTCAGCCGGTTGATCTCGATGCCAGGCGCCACCTCGACGAACAGGACCGCCTCACCCGCAAGCGGGAGGAAACCCTGCGCTGTCGTTCCGAGAAAAGCCGCGTACTGTGGTTGCAGACTGTCGAGGAAGGCGTACGACCTCAGTTCAATACCCGCCGTCATTGCCATCTCCTTCGTGTCCGCCAACGATCTCAACTCCCGCAGATGCACCTATGCGGGTTGCACCTGCTGCGATCATGTCCTCTGCGTCTTCGAGGGTTCGGACTCCCCCGGATGCCTTCACACCCATGTCGGGGCCAACCGTTTCACGCATCAGGGCGACGTCGTAGACGGTCGCTCCTCCCCCGCCGAACCCGGTCGAGGTCTTGACGAAGTCTGCCTTTGCCGCCTTCGCAAGCGCAGAAGCGATGACCTTCTCCTCATCGGTGAGGAGAGCCGTCTCGAGGATGACCTTGGTTATGGCACCGCTCTCGTGGGACGCATCGACGACCTTCTCGATGTCGTTGCGGACGAGTTCGTGCTGACCAGACTTGAGAGCGCCAACGTTGATGACCATGTCGACCTCGCGGGCACCGTCACGCAACGCCTTGCGGGCTTCCATCGCCTTGATGTCTGAAGTGTTCGCACCAAGCGGGAAGCCGATGACCGTGCACGTCCTGACGTCTGAGCCTCGCAGGTTCTCTGCCGTGCGCTTCACCCATGTCGGGTTGATGCAGACCGAGGCGAAACCGTACTCGATCGCTTCGGCACACATCGTGTCGATCTCGGCCTGGGTGGCGTCTGGCTTGAGCAGCGTGTGATCGATGTAGCGCGCGAGGTCGAGAGGGACGTCCTGTGCGTCGCCATGGAACGAGACCCTGTCAGCGCCGTTTGCGACCACCGACCTCAGTTTCTCCGGCGTCGCACAGATGTCTGCACGCTCTGCGAGGGCCTTGAGCACCTCTCGGGTGACGAGTTCGACGATCTCGTCGCGGGTAGGTTGTGTTTCAGCCATCTCTATCGCTCCGAAAATGTTGATTCGAGGTCGTTGATCTTGGCGACACGCCGTGCATGCCGTCCCCCTCCGAACGGGGTTGCGAGGAACTCCTGGGTGATCTGCCATGCCAGGGCGTCACCGATGAGACCTGCGCCGAGGGTGAGGACGTTGGCGTGGTTGTGCTCTCTCGCGTTGCGGGCAGTGGAAACGTCGTAACAGAGTGCTGCACGGATGCCGGGGACCTTGTTCGCCGCCATGGCCGACCCGATACCGGCCCCGTCGATGATGACACCCGCTTCAGCCTTGCCTGAGCGCACCGTTCGAGCAACCGCAGCCGCTATGTCGGGGTAGTCGACCGCTTCGGTCGAGTCGGTGCCGCAATCGATGACCGAAAAGCCCTGTTCCTTGAGCTTGAATCCAAGTCGCTCCTTCAACGCGAACCCGCCATGGTCGCCGCCGATCGCGACGGAGCGGGCCTCGGAGGCACCGGGAACACCGGATGCTGCATCGCTTGTTTCGGTGGTCGACTGCTCGGTCGAGTCCTCACCGAAGATGCCCTCAACGATGCGACGAACGATCGCTCGTACGTCCTGTTCTATGTTCGGGTCGCGTGCGGTCACTCGATGACCTCCTTCGTAGCGCCATAGTAGGCGATGCGGAACAGTTCACAGCGAACAGCCAACAGTCGACAGCTCACAGCTCACAGCTATCCGCCCGCCGCAGTACTCAGTATCTGGTACTTGGTACTTGGTCGGAACAGAATGTGATCCAGGTTCCGTCCAAGTACTGAGTACCAAGGACCAAGTACTTCTTGCTGATGGCTGAAGGCTGATGGCTGATGGCTGGCATCTGCTCCCCAACTTCCCAACCAATGCAGCCGGGTCACCATTACGCTCCCGGACGTGAGCTATCAAATCAACAACCTCGACGCGCTCGAGGCAGAATCAATCTTCGTTATCCGTGAAGCCGTGGCAGAGTCCGAACGGCCGGTGCTGCTCTTCTCCGGAGGGAAAGACTCGGCTCTGGTCCTCAGACTCGCCGTCAAGGCTTTCTACCCGGCACGCCTCCCATTCCCCGTGATGCACGTCGACACCGGGCACAACTTCCAAGAGGTCCTCGACTTCCGGGACAGGACCGTCGAAGAGCTTGGAGCGGAACTCATCGTGGCGTCGGTCCAAGAAGCGATCGACGAGGG
>JBDLIR010000127.1:0-5914 GCA_039714815.1 Actinomycetota bacterium
CGAAGTCGGAACCCATGCTGATCCACTCAGGTTGCGCGCGGGCTGAGTGGTACGACTCGGTTTCCCCCTCTGTCTCGTTCCTCGACATCTCCCCCGCGAAGGCCGGGGGAGAGAAGTAGAAAGCGGAGAGCGGTCAGCCGTCGGCGGTGTAGGTGAACCAGATGACGGCGTTGCCGAGGCTGTCCGATACGATCACGGTGTCGCCTCCGTTGGACCATACGGGTGCGTCTGCGCACCAGGCGATCGTCGCATCGGCATCGGCGTTGCATCCGGTGACGACGGTCAGTTTGTCGCCAGGTGCGAGTGCGCTGCCTCTGGGAAACGTGAAACGGTTCGTCGCAGACTCGTCGCGCAGCGTCCAGCCCGAGAAGTCGACGATGCCGTATCCCTCGTTCTCAAATGTGACAGATTCTTCGTCGAGCGCATTCTCGTCCGGGCCCTCCGGGTCGTAATCGATGCTCCCAACCCGTACAACGGGGCGGTCGGCTCGTATCGCTTCATCGTCGCCACACACGATCGACCCCCACATGCCGCGGCCCGACTGGTACGCCCGTGCTTCGAGTGACTTGAGCGCAGCATCCTGGTCCCCGGTTCCCTGGACGGCGACCGCGCCTCCTTCCGATATCTGGATCGCGTTGACGAACTCCGTGCCGCTCGCCGTCTCGAGATAGGCGTAGCGCAGCAACTGGCCGAACTCGTCAGCATCGGTGTTCCCTGCAATGAGGAGGAGTTCCTTTCCTTCAACCAGGCTGATGAGCCTGTCTGCCGACTCCTGACCCCAGCATTCGTCGCGTCCAGGGGCGGTGACACCAGCGAGTCGCACGTTGGTTCGTGTTCCGTCGATAACCATCGCCATCGTGTCGCCGTTCACCACGGATTGGACGGTCCCTACCACTCGCTCCTCGATCGGAGGTAGTGCGAACGTGGTCGAAACCTGTTCCGACCCTGCGGGTATGGTCGTCGATGGGGTCGTTGTCGACTGCGAGAACTCAGGAGCTAAGGGGCGAGAGTCGCACGCCGCCGCCACCAGTGTCAGGGCAAGTGCGGTCCCCACGAGTTTCATCGACCTACGCATGCCCCAACGGTATACCGACTCGCAGCGAAGTAGCGGTAACGAGATGCGAGATGTCAGATGCCAGATGCCAGATGTCAGATGCCAGATGCCAGATGTCAGATGCCAGATGTCAGATGCCAGATGTCGGAAGACCGTAAATCGTAAATCGGAAGCCCCCTCCGACTTCGTCGAGGGAGGGAAGCAGCTTTCCTCCTCTCCCTCAGCTTGCTGGGGGAGATGTCGAGGAACGAGACAGAGGGGGCCTCTAGGAAACTGCCAGATATCGGAAGTCCAAAGACCGTAAATCGTAAATCGTAAATCGCCAGAAGTCGGAAGACCGCCGCTCTCTGACTTCGGAGTTCGGAAAGCTGTGAGCCGCGAGCGCCAGCGAGCCCCCCTAGAGTGCGGCATCGACACAGCAAGGAGACATCCAACGTGGAGAACCTGTTCGATCTCACAGGCAAGGTCGCCCTCGTCACGGGCGGCAACAACGGCATTGGCCTCGCAATGGCGAGCGCCCTGGCACAAGCCGGTGCGAGCGTGGCGATATGGGGAAGGACCGAGTCCCGCAACGCGGACGCGGCCGATGTGATCGCTTCGCACGGCGGTGAGGTACTTGCCCTGCCTGTGGACGTCTCGGACGAAGCAGCAGTTGTCGATGCCTTCGCAGCAACACTCGATGAGTTCGGCCAGGTCGACTCCGTGTTCGCGAATGCCGGTGTCGGATCGGGTGTGACGCGTTTCGAGGACATGACCACCAAGGAGTGGCGACATGTCTTCGCCGTCAACATGGAGGGCGTGTTCTGGACGTTCCGTGAGGCCGTCAAGCATATGAAGCCGCGTGGTTCAGGCTCCCTGGTCGTGACGTCATCAGTGTCCGCAGATATCGGGTTCCCGAGAGGGGAGCACTACGCAGCGACCAAAGCCGGCGTACGGTCCGTGATCCAGGGCATCGCTGTCGAGTACGGCAGATACGGGATCAGAGCCAACGCCATCGCACCCGGATATGTCGAGACCGGTATGACCGAAGGCGTCATGCAATCTGAGGATTTCAAGGCGAAGGTGATACCGCGGATCCCCGTCGGGCGGTTCGGGGTGCCTCGCGACTTCGACGGGATCGCCGTGTACCTCGCGTCTGACGCATCCCGATGGCACACGGGCGATACGATCACGATCGACGGTGGCTTCCTAGCGAAATAGCGCTGGCCGCCTGCCGCTCTCCGCTCTCCGCCAGCAAGAAACGGCTCCCTTCATCATTGGCTCGCGCTTTGCTCTTACGGAGAGCGGAGAGCGGTCAGCGGTCAGCGGCTTCCCTACAATTCGTCTACGCCAACGAGAGGTTCAGGATCCATGATCACCTTCGACGAACAAGTCGCGATCGTAACGGGCGCAGGTCAGGGCCTTGGCCGATCTCACGCCCTCGCCCTCGCTGCACGAGGCGCACGGGTGGTCGTGAACGATCTCGGAGGGGCACGCGACGGGACCGGGTCGTCGTTGAGTGCCGCGGAGTCCGTCGTTGCCGAGATCGAGTCTGCCGGTGGCGAGGCGATGGCGAACGGAGCCGATGTGACCGATCCCGAAGCCGTTGACGAGATGGTCGCGTCTGCTATCAACGCATGGGGACGGGTCGATGTCCTTGTCAACAACGCAGGGATCTTGCGAGACAAGTCCTTTGCGAACATGGAGCGGGGCGACTTCGATCTCGTCGTCGATGTGCATCTCACGGGGACGGCGAACTGCACGAAGGCTGTGTGGGGTCACATGCGCGAGGCTGGTTACGGCCGGATCGTTGTGACGACCTCGTCGTCGGGTCTCTACGGCAATTTCGGGCAGGCGAACTACGGTGCAGCGAAACTCGGTGTCGTCGGCCTGATGAATACGCTGCGTGCCGAGGGAGCGAAGTACGACATACGCGTGAACGCTCTCGCACCCGTTGCCGCGACCAGGATGACCGACGACATCTTCCCCGAGAACACAAAGGCGCTGTTGAATCCGGAAGAAGTCACCCCCGGCGTCGTGTTCCTCGTATCGAAGGATGCACCGAACGGCATCATCCTTGCCGCTGGGGCAGGCGGATACGCCGCAGCAAAGATCTACGAGACGCAGGGCATCTGGCTCGAACCCGATGACAGAACACCGGAGACTATCGCTTCGAGGCTCGCCGACATCCTCGATCCAGAAGGACAGCAGGAGTACAAGAGCGGGAGCGAACAGTCGATGAAATTTCTAACCGGGGCCATGCAAGGCATGGCGGGAACAAACTGAGGAGCACACCATGAAGGAAGCGGTCATCGTATCGGCGGCCAGGACACCGATCGGCAAGGCGTACAGGGGCGCGTTCAACAATCTCGAGGCCCCGAGCCTTGGTGCGGTTCCGATCAGGGCCGCCATCGAAAGGGCGAACGTCGATCCTGGGGAGGTGGACGACGTCATCATGGGCTGCGCCATGGCGCAGGGAACACAGTTCCTGAACCTCGGCCGTACCGCCGCCCTGGCAGCCGGACTTCCCACTTCGGTATCAGGTATGACGATAGATCGACAATGCTCGTCAGGGATGATGTCGATTGCGACCGCTGCCAAACAGGTCATGTTCGACGGCATGGATGTCGTCGTCGCCGGCGGGATCGAGTCGATCTCCCTCGCCCAAAACGAGCACACGAACATGTGGCGCCTCGTCGACCCCGCCCTCATCGCCCAACAACCGGCTGCCTACATGTCGATGCTCGACACTGCCCAGGTGGTTGCAGACAGGTTCGGTATCTCACGAGACGATCAGGACGCCTACGGCTATCAGTCCCAGATGAGGACCGCCGCCGCCCAGCAGGCGGGTGCCTTCGACGATGAGATCGTCCCGGTCACAGCGAAGAAGATGGTGATGGATCGCGAAACCGGTGAGACCTCCTTGGAAGAGGTCACCTTGTCCGCTGATGAAGGGAACCGGCCATCCACCACCCTCGAGGGCCTTTCCAGCCTCCGCCCGGTGACCGAAGGTGGGAGCATCACGGCTGGGAACGCAAGCCAGCTCTCCGATGGCGCAGCAGCAACCGTGGTGATGGATGCGGCACTCGCTGAGAAGCGTGGGCTTGAGCCTCTGGGCTACTACCGCGGCATGGCTGTCGCTGGCGTTGACCCGGACATCATGGGAATCGGTCCTGTATTCGCGGTGCCGAAGCTGCTCGCAAACGCGGGGCTGACGGTCGACGACATCGATCTGTGGGAACTCAACGAAGCGTTTGCGGTCCAGGTGATCTACAGCCGTGACCAGCTCGGGATCCCGAACGAGACACTCAACGTCAACGGCGGTGCCATCTCGATCGGTCACCCGTACGGCATGTCCGGTGCACGCATGGTGATGCACGCTCTCATAGAAGGGAAGAAGCGAGGCGCACGGTACGTCGTGTCGACGATGTGCGTCGGCGGAGGCATGGGAGCGGCTGGACTCTTCGAGGTCGCCTGATGCGGGCAGTCCTCTGTAGCGAATACGGCACCCAGGACAAGCTCAGCATCGCTGAGGTGGACGATCCGGCCGCCGGGCCCGGTGAGGTCGTGATCGACATCGCCGCAGCGAGTTTGAACTTTCCCGACCTGCTCGTGATCGCCGGCCTGTACCAATTCAAGCCCGATCCGCCGTTCGTGCCCGGCATGGAGGGCTCGGGCACCGTCTCTGGTGTGGGCCAAGATGTGACACACGTGAACGTCGGCGACCGGGTGATGGCTGTGGGCGTGCAAGGCGCATTCGCTGACCGGTGGGTGGTCGATGCGGGCTCGGTGACACCGATCCCCGACGACATGGACTTCGAAACTGCTGCTGCGCTCACTCTGGCCTTCGGTACTTCGTATCACGCTCTGAAACAGCGCGCTGGCCTGCAACCCGGAGAGACTCTGCTCATCCTTGGAGCCGCCGGGGGAGTGGGATCTTCAGCTATCGAGATCGGCAAGGCGATGGGAGCGACAGTCATCGCTGCCGCATCGAGCGATGAGAAGCTCGAATTCTGCCGGGAACTCGGAGCGGACACGACGATCAACTATGCAACCGAGGATCTCAAGGCCAGAGTCAGGGAGATCACGGACGGCAGAGGAGCGGATGTGATCTACGACCCGGTCGGGGGCGAACTCACCGAGCAGGCGTTCCGATCGATCGCGTGGAAGGGGCGGCACCTCGTCGTCGGTTTCGCCGCGGGAGACATCCCGAAGATCCCTCTGAACCTGCCGCTCCTCAAGGGCGCATCGATAGTCGGTGTGTTCTGGGGATCGTTCACGAGCCTCGAACGGGATGAGAGCCTCCGCAACGGTGCCGAACTGTTCCAGATGCTGTCTGACGGCATCCTCGAGCCACGGGTTACGAACGTCTTCCCGCTCGAGGAGTACGAAGCAGCCTTCGACCTGATGGCATCGCGAAAGGCGACAGGGAAGGTCGTGCTACGAATCAACTGATGGCGTAAGTACGCAATACGTCCTCCTCACTCCTCCATGCTCTTTTGCAGCTTCTGCATCCCGCTGATCCATCGGTCGTAGTCGGTGGCCTTGTTCTCGAAGTAGGCGCCGACTTCAGGGTGTGGGAGGATCAGGAACCGTTCGGATCGGATGCCGTCGACGACCGCCCCGGCAACGTCATCAGGTGCAATGGCGATGCCTTCGACCCAGGTGCGGGTCTCGTCGGAGTGGGCGCCGAATGCTTCGAGCATCGGAGTGTCGACGAACTGCGGGCACAGGCACGAGACCTTGATGCCACGATCGCCGTACGTCACGGCGATCCACTCGGCGAGGGCGACGGCCGCATGTTTCGTAACGGAGTACGGCGCCGCACCGATGTTCGTGAGCAATCCCGCTGCCGACGCGGTGGTGAGGATGTACCCCGAG
>JBDLIR010000128.1:0-5864 GCA_039714815.1 Actinomycetota bacterium
CTACGAAGGCAGGATCATGGACATCGTCGACCCCGCCACTGCGACGCGTGAGCAGGTCGGCCTTCTCATGGCAGGCGTCCACCCCGAGGACGACTGATGCATCAGGACTTTGGCGTAGATACGGCCAATATATCGTCCGTATCTACGCCAAAGTCCAAAGCGATCAGCCCTGGGCCTCATTCAGCCCTGCGAGGACCCTGTCCGGTGTGAGCGGGAAGTCGCTGAACCAGACCCCTGTGGCGTCGTGGACTGCAGCGATCACCGCAGGGGCGTACGGGATGAAAGGCATCTCCGCCATACCGCGTGCGCCCCACGGCCCGAGCGGGTCGGGGATCTCGAGCAGGATCGTTTCGATGTGGTCCGGTACGTCCTTCGTGCCCGGTACGAGATAGCCGGAGAAGGTCGGGTTCACGATCCTGCCATCGTCGAGACGTAACCTCTCAGACAGTACGTAGCCGTGAGCCTGGACGATCGCTCCCTCGACCTGCCCCTTGACCGTCTGGGGGTTGATCGCACGGCCGACGTCGATGGCGCACCAGACGGTGCCAACCCGGATGTGGCCGGTCTCGATGTCGACCGCAACATCGACGGCCTCGGCAACGTACCCGTAGGCGATGACAGCGAGTCCCTCGCCTGTCTCTGCGTCGATGTACTCGGTTGGGGGAGGGACGAACCTGAAGTGCCCCTCGGCGGGCCTGTCCCCGTCGATCCACGCCTTGACGGCTTCTTCCGTTGCTCCCTGGATCGAATTGCCGGCCATGAAGGTCATCCGTGAAGCAGACGACGATCCCGAGTCTCCCGACGTGGCCGTGTCCGAGAACGTCCCTGTCACCTTGTCGTAATCGACTCCGACGGCCTCGGCGGTCATCTGCAGGAACGCCGTGTGTGCACCCTGGCCGACGTCCGCACCTGCATGGGCGATGTGTGCCGTATCGATCTCGTCTTCGCCGTAGAGCGTGACCGTTGCCTCGCAGCGTTCAGGGAATCCCATCGAGAACCCGACGTTCTTGAGCGCACACGCCACGCCACGCCCGGTGCGTATGGACGATCCGTGGGCCCCGAGCGTCTTGATGCTCGCCACCGTGGTCGTCGTCGGGGCAGGGGTGCTCCACGACGATGCCCTGGCGAGTTCCTCGACGACCTCGGCGATGCTCACACCGTCTGGCATCGGTCGCTGGGTGACGGAATCATCGCCATCACGCAGCGCGTTCGCCAGCCTGATCTCGATGGGGTCCATGTCGAGTGCGAGCGCGATCTTGTTCATCTGGGACTCGGCAGCGAAGGCCGCTTGCGGGCTTCCGAAACCCCGGAAGGCACCTCCGGGGACGGACGTCGTGTACACGGCCCTCGAATCGATGCGGACATGAGGAACGTTGTACGGCCCGGTCAGCGTCATGTGCAGGTTCGCCATCACCTTGTTCGTCGTGTAGTTGTACGCCCCGGCATCGACGACGGCATCAGCGTCAACGGCGACGATCCTGCCGTCGCTCGTCGCACCCCACTTCGTGGTGATCTGGGCTCTATGACGCTTGTGATGCCCGACGATGCTCTCTTCACGGTTCCACACGCAACGCAGCGGCCGGTTGATCCCTCTGGCATGCAGCTTGAGCGAGGCGGCAGCCATCACGATCTGGAGCGTCATGTCCTCCCTGCCTCCGAAGGCGCCGCCGATCGGTGGATAGATGACACGCACTTCCTCCTCAGGGAGCTCGAGAGCGTGGGCGATCTGCGCGCGGTCCTCGTGGGTCCACTGGCCTGCGACCTCGACGGTTACCCGTCCCTCGTCGTCGATGTACGAAACAGCGGCCTCGGGCTGGAGGTACGCATGCTCCTGATGGGGGAGCGTGTACGTCCCCTCGACGACGATGTCCGCTGCTGCCCAGCCAGCGTCCATATCGCCTTTGCGGATCCTGTAGCTGTAGTAGGTGTTCGAGTCTCTGCCGTTCTCGGGATGAACAAGTGGCGCACCGGGGGCATCGGCCGTGGCGAGATCCGGCATGAGGGGGAGCTGCTCCCACACGATTTCGAGTGCGCCGGCTCCAGCGAGTGCAGCCTCCGCGGTTTCGGCGATCACAACCGCGACACTGTCCGCCTCCCACCTCGACACGTCCGACGGCACAGGCGACCGCCCGGTGCCGTCGACACCGATGAGGACGGGCTGGTCGAACATGGTCAGGCCGTATTCGTTCATCGGGATGTCCGCGGCAGTGACGATGTCGATAACGCCTTCGGTGGCGAGCGCTGCTTGCGTACTCATTGAAACCATGCGGGC
The DNA here is from genome assembly GCA_039714815.1 of Actinomycetota bacterium. Classification (GTDB taxonomy): domain Bacteria; phylum Actinomycetota; class Acidimicrobiia; order Spongiisociales; family UBA5794; genus JAMBLL01. The sequence goes on from JBDLIR010000128.1 coordinate 2,273, forward strand.
GTGGGGTTCGTTCGAGAAGACGACCTTGACGGTCAAGCCGCCGGGGACCGGGATATCGCCCGGGTAGCGTGCGGCGCCGGTGACCTTGTCCCAGGCATCCCGCTTGGCAACGTTGGTTCCGACGGTCATGACGTCACCCTTCCCGCGATGTCGAGTGCTTCGACGATCGATGTGTACCCGGTACATCGGCAGATGTTCCCCCCGAGCCCGTCCCTGATCTCTGCATCGGTGAGGTCTTCGTGCTCGGCGATCAGTGAAGATGCGCTCATCACGAACCCCGGCGTGCAGTACCCGCATTGGACGGCACCGCATGAGACGAGGGATTCTTCCAGGGCGCGATCGACATCAGAGGTCAGCCCTTCGACGGTCGTGACAGCGGATCCGTGAGCAGCGGCTGCCGGTACCATGCACGCCAGAACGGCCTGGCCATCCATGTGCACCGTGCACGCCCCGCATTCGCCTTCTGCGCAGCCCTCTTTGGTCCCGGTGAGCAACGCGTCTGTTGTGTCTCTGGCGTTGGTCCGGATCCAGTCGAGGAGCGTAACGGACGTGCCGTCGGCCCCACGGGTTGCGACGCCGTTCACCGTGACCTCTATGTCATCGCTTCCGCTGACCGACACGACGGACGCGGACGGCGCGTCGCCGTGCGACAGGGTCATGGTGCGCCCGGGCCATGTGGCGGCTTCGGTCCCTGCCGACAGCGATCGGAGCATCCGCTCAACGGCGACCTCGAGCATCTCGGTCCGGTAGGCGGCCGTTGCCCGCACATCGTCGATCGGACGGACTTCGGCGGCCGCAGCCCCGGCGCATCGGGTGATGACGTCTTCGGTGAGTTCGGAACCGATGAGGAGCTCTGCTGCATCAGCGAGCACGATCGTCGGCGCCACGCTCCCGAGGGCGATGCGGGCGGCAGTCACGGTGGAGTCGTCGCGTTCGAGCACGATCGCAGCGTGGACGACCGAGATCGCTTGAGCCGAGCGCAGACCGACCTTTGCGAACATCCCTGCCCACTCAGCGGTGAGCTCCTTGAAGGTGATGGAGGTCATGATCTCGTGTGGGCTCATGATGGTGGTGCGAACGCCTGTGTAGAACTCATCGAGGGAGACGACCCGTGATCCTGTTGCAGATGTCAACGTCACCGTGGCACCGAGGGCGACGAGCGCGGAGATCGTGTCGTTTGCGGGGCTTGCGGTGATGAGGTTGCCTGCCACGGTTGCACGATTGCGCAACTGTGCGGAGCCGACTTCGAGCGATGCCTGAGCGAGTGGAAGCCCTCCGCTTGCGACGATGTCTGAGGTGACTACCTGCCGATGCGTGACGAGTGGGCCGAGTTCGATCGTCCCATCGTGGTTGGTGATCTCGTCCAGCCCTGAGATCGCTGAGAGGTCGACGAGGACATCGACCTGCCGCACGTTCCGCTGCATCTCGAGAAGGAGGTCGGTTGCGCCGGCAACGATGCGGGCCCTCTCGCCGTATGTGGCGAGGATCCTCAGCGCCTCGTCGAGTGTTGCCGGCCGTTCATATCGGTCGACCGCCCACGTGCGATCCTGGACCTGATGCATCGACATTCACCTGGCTCCTTTGCTGACTTCCTCGCCTGGTTGGTTCTTGAGAGCACTGAGATAGTTGTAGATCGTGATCCTGGATACACCCATGGCCTCAGCGACATCTTCGATCGATTTGCGCAGCTGGAACGCCCCGCGCTCGTCGAGGAGGCGAACGGCGCGCTGCTTGTCCGCCCTGTCGAGTTTCGCAAGTGGCGACCCGAGTTGTTCCTCGACGCCTGCGACGAGGCGCGCGAGGGACACGATGTCGACGAGGCGTACAGCCACGACGGGCTCTCCCTCCCATTCGAGGACGATGTCACCGTCAACAGCGTCGTTCACCGGGATCTCAGTTGCACCCATGGCATCGATGAGGGGCTTGATTCCTGCAGCGAACGGATGCGAACGCTTGCTCATGTCTCGTCCATCACCACTTCTACGAGGACGCGTCGTGCGCCGTCGACGGCTGCAGCACTCACCATCGCGCCGATCGCATCGGCAAGCTCTTCGACGTTGCCCGTCACGGAAGAGCCGAACGGACCCATCGACACGTCGAGTCCTCTCTCGGCCATCGCGTCGATACCCGATCGGACATGCGGTCCCGGGGACCCCTCGACGAACGGCTCGATCACGAATTCGACTCGGCATCTGGTCATCAGCAGACGATTCCTGACACGGTGGCACATCTTGTCGTTCCACGCTGGACACTACCGCTGCGTTTGACAATTCGTCAAAACGGATTTGACAAAATGTCAAGAGGCGTAGGACAATCGCAGTGATCGAGCAGCACGCAGAAAGCGGACTCATGACCACCTCTTTCGACCTGAACGGCATGCCCGTCACCGTGGGCGACCGGTACCCGCACCTGTTGTCGGCGCTGCGCAACGAACTCGGTGTCACCTCCCCGAAGGACGGCTGCTCTCCCTCCGGGCAGTGCGGTGCGTGCACCGTGCTCGTCGATGGCAAGGCCATGGCGAGTTGCCTCGTCTCACTCGCAAAGGCCGAGGGGAAGCACATCACGACGCTCGAGGGGTTCGAGCCACACGAGCGTGAGCGTTTCTCCGACGCCTTCGCAGCCAAGGGTGCTCTCCAATGCGGGTTCTGCACCCCCGGCATCATCGTGCGATCCAAGGCGCTGATCGACCAGAAGGGTGCAGCCCTCGACCGTGCGACGATCGAGGGTCGGCTCGGAGCCCACCTGTGCAGGTGTACCGGGTACACGAAGATCGTCGAGGCCGTGGAACTCCTCGCGTCAGGTGATCCGATCCCTGTGCGGCAGCGGTCGGCTGCAATCGGCGGCGACGGGATCAAGTACGAGGCGAAGGAGCTCTCGCTCGGAGATCGCGGGTTCGTGGACGATATCCAGATCGACGGGATGCTCCACGCGGCGCTTGTCTTCACAGACCATGCCAGAGCCGATGTGCTTGGCATCGACACGGCAGCCGCCGTTGCCGACCAGGAGGTCGTTGCGGTCTTCACGGCAGCGGACATCCCCGGGGATCTCAAGGTCGGGATCATCCACAAGGACTGGCCCGTCATGATCCCGATCGGCGGCCGAACGTCGTATCGCGGCGATGTGGTTGCCGTCGTCGTGGCGACCAACGTGCTCGCCGCGCGCGCAGCGGCGGACCTCGTTGAGGTGTCCTACGACGTGCATGAGCCGTTCACCGATGCCGATGCCGCGCTTGGTTCAGATGAGGACGCAGTATGGGGTCTCGACGGCAATGTGCTCTCCACGTCTGCCTACACGCGTGGTGACTTCGATGCGGCGTTTGCGGACGCTGCCCACACGACCCATGACGTGTTCATCACCCAGCGTGTTGAGCATGCCTTCCTCGAGCCGGAGTCGACGGTCGCGGTGCCGGGCCCCGACGGGTCGTTGTACGTCTACTCAGGCGGCCAGGGTGTGTGGGACGACAGGGATCAGATCGCAGCGCTGCTGGCGATCGACCCTGAGGCTGTAACCGTTGAACTCGTATCGAACGGCGGTGCGTTCGGTGGGAAGGAGGACATGTCGAACCAGGGGCATGCGGCGCTTGCGGCGCACC